>JBBTYP010000026.1:0-21599 GCA_038061715.1 Patescibacteria group bacterium | reverse complement strand
AAATACGATGATGTTTGGTACACACACTTGCTTAGCCAAAAGAACGTGCTCACGAGTTTGGGGCATCGCTCCGTCAGTGGCAGCAACCACGAGAACAGCGCCGTCCATTTGAGCGGCACCAGTAATCATGTTTTTAATGTAGTCAGCGTGTCCTGGCGCGTCGATGTGCGCGTAGTGACGACTTGGAGTTTCGTACTCAGAGTGAGAAAGAGAAATTGTAATACCGCGGGCCTTTTCTTCTGGGGCCTTATCGATATCTTCTACCGCCTTCACGTTAGCGGTGTAACCATTACCTTTTGCCTTAAGACAAGTAAGGATGGCTGCCGTCAAAGTAGTTTTACCATGGTCGACGTGACCGATAGTTCCTACGTTGATGTGTGGCTTGGTGCGATCAAATGCTTCTGCCATAAATAATTTTAATTAGTATGTAGATAATAAACCGCACACAAACACAAAACTGTGTGGCTAGTGTGCAAACACTGCGGCGCGAGAACGTTGCGCGGTGTTTGAACACTGACGTGTGAAAGAGCATTTATTTTCTCTCCTCTCACAGAACGAGTCTGTAGCGGTGGCGCTATAGTACCAGAGTATCTTTATTTTGCAATACCGAGGCCTGAAATATAGAAAAACGACACCTGCGGTGTCGTTTTTCTGTTTCGTCTCTATTGTTTAGACTAATCGTCCTCGTACTCCTTCCCCCCTTACAGGGGCAGTACACCATTTGGCTATTTTCTCCTTTCAGTCGAAATTAGCTCAAAAGGTCGGTAAAAGAGTCTCTCGGCTTACGCCTCGTCGTCAAACTCTTTTACCCCTCTCGCCTTCTTGATTTCGGTTGAAACTTGCGGTGGTACGACGGCGTAGTGGTCAAATTCCATCGTCATTGAAGCACGGCCTTGGGTCATTGAGCGGAGAGTGTTGGTGTAACCAAAGAGTTCCGAAAGGGGGACCTTACCGCGAATGATGGTTTTGCCTCCTTGTTCTTCAGTACCGTCAACCTGACCCCGCTTACTTGAAAGGTTACCGTTGATGTCTCCCATGTATTGTTCTGGGGTGCGGATTTCTACTTTCATGATTGGCTCTAGGATAACCGCATCCGCTTTACGCGCCGCCTCTTTAAAAGCGTGAATGGCCGCGAGACGGAAGGCGATTTCAGAAGAGTCTACGTCGTGGAATGAACCATCATAAAGTTCGACTGAGATATCTTCCATTTTGTAACCAGCCACAAAACCACGGCCCATCGCTTCTTTGGCACCCTTTGCGACAGCCGGGATAAATTCCCCTGGAATCGCACCGCCCTTGATACTGTTGACGAATTCAAAGTGATCTTCACGAGTGATGTTCTTGGGTAGCGACTTACCTTCTTCGAGCTGTAGTGCCTCTAGCGGCTTGATGCGAATTTTGACGTGACCATATTGACCACGGCCACCAGATTGCTTGACGTACTTGTATTCAGCTTCGGCTTCGCGTTGGATAGTCTCGCGATACGCCACTTGTGGTTGACCGATATTGGCTT
This sequence comes from Patescibacteria group bacterium, assembly GCA_038061715.1. Taxonomy (GTDB): domain Bacteria; phylum Patescibacteriota; class Minisyncoccia; order Phycocordibacterales; family UBA918; genus OLB19. Next base: position 20,086 of record JBBTYP010000026.1, on the reverse strand, counting down.
CCACACCAAACTCTCGCTTCATACGGTCTACGATAATGTCCAGGTGTAGTTCACCCATACCAGCGATGATAGTCTCGGCCGTTTCTTCATCAGTTGATACCTTGAAGGTTGGATCTTCGTCAGACAGACGCTTGAGCGCGACGCCCATCTTTTCTTGGTCATTCTTAGTCTTTGGTTCTACCCGTACCGCTACCACTGGTTCTGGGAAAGTGATAGTTTCGAGCAGAATAGGATTCTTTTCATCAGCCAGTGTGTGCGAAGTCTTTACTTCTTTGATACCGACAGCCGCTGCGATTTCACCAGCATATACTTCATCAATCTCGGTTCGCTTATCTGCCATTAGTCGTACGATACGACCGACCCGTTCCTTATTACCAGTTGAAGCGTTAACAATGTATGAACCAGACTTGAGGGTACCCGAATAGACGCGGAAGAAGGCGAGCTGTCCGACGAATTTGTCATCCTGGAGCTTGAACACAAGCGCAGACAGCGGTTCTGAGTCGTCAGCTTTTCGTTCCAATTTCTTTTCTTCGTCATCTGGATCAGTGCCATGAGTTGGTGGGAGGTCGACTGGTGATGGGAGGTAATCTACCACTGCGTCGAGGACGAGCTGCACTCCAATGTTGCGGAGCGCTGTACCAGTGAGGATAGGGAAAATTTCATTAGCGAGAACGGCTTTGCGTAGAGTCGCCTTAAGCTGTTCGTTAGTTGGAAGTTCACCAGCCAGATAGGCTTCCATGACGGTGTCGTCGTGTTCAACTACCCGCTCAATAAGTTCGGCGCGCCATTTCTCAGCCTCAGCTTGCAAGTCGGCTGGGATCTCTTCTTCTGTGACTTCCATTCCCATTTCACCGCCAAAGCGATAGGCTTTCATAGTGATGAGGTCAATCACGCCCTTCATCGTATCTTCAGCTCCAATTGGAATTTGAATCCGAACGGCTTTCTTGGACAGACGATCATGGATTGACTTCACTGAAGCATCGAAGTCTGCTCCTAGCTTGTCCATTTTATTGATGAAACAAAGACGCGGCACGTTGGCTTCGTCAGCATAACCCCAGTTGGTTTCAGTCTGTGGTTCTACACCAGCGGCGCCGTCAAATACCACTACCGCACCATCAAGTACGCGCATTGAACGCTTAACTTCAGCAGTGAAGTCGATGTGGCCTGGAGTATCAATGATATTGAAGTTGTACATCTTTGACTTATCCTTGCGATCAGTCTCGAGAGTCTTTGACCAGTTACAAGAAATAGCGGCCGCGGTGATAGTGATACCCCGCTCGCGTTCTTGTTCCATCCAGTCGGTGACAGTCGCACCATCGTGCACTTCACCGATCTTGTGACTCATTCCAGTATAGAAAAGTACCCGCTCTGAAGTGGTTGTTTTACCAGCGTCAACGTGCGCGACGATACCGAAGTTTCGCATGCGATCGATAGGGAATTCTCGGGCCATAGATATATGTATAAAGTAATAAATTTGTAAATGTCATCGGTCGGAGCGTTATCAAGGCGCTTCTTTGCGATGTAAGTGGAACAAGTCGCGCTCCCTTTTGACAGAGTCATTGGAAGTACTCCTGGGGTGCTACTTGTTTTAACTTAACCTCCCTAGTGTGAGTGTGTTGGCGCGGCGGACCATGGTAGCCGCGCTCATAACCACAATAGAAAATCAGCCCTAAGGCCAGACGGCGATACTATACTTCATATGTACCAAATCAGCAATGCTACATTGAAAGAGAAATGGCCTCATTCCTCGTAGCTATTTTCATTCCCCCACCCCAAACTAGTAATCCTAAGAAGATTAAAGTATAAAGGAGTTAGAAAGGAGTCGTGACATGGCCACATTGCTTATAAGCGCAGGAGCTCTGCTGCTACTACCTATTGTTCCTCAAAACCTGCCCTCGGTGGGGCTACCACAAAATCCGCCGCTCATCTCACCTCTCGTTTCCAATGAGGTGGTGCAGGCAATTCCCCCTCCTCCGACTTTTGAAGAGGAAGCTCAAACGCTCGCAATGGCCCTTTATTTTGAAGGACGCACAAATGAATCGGACGAGGGCTTGCGGGCAATTGCCTCTGTTATCGTCAATCGCACAAAATTGCCGAACTTCGGAAACACTATCGCTGAAGTTGTGTCGCATGGTGCAAATGGCCAAACGACTGGTGGCTGCCAATTTTCATACCAGTGTGATGAGTATCCAGAGGACATCGAGCTGCTCTGTCGGCTGCGACCTTTGGACTTGCAAAAGCACTGGGGCGAGAATGCTTGTGTAAAACGTTTCGAGGCATATCTCGCCTTTGCAAAAGCGTACCTGAGCAACGGGAAAGACAATACTGGCGGTGCCAACATGTACTACGCGGCCTGGATGCGTAAACGACCATATTGGTACAAGGAGCTTATTCCAGGATCAATTGTGACTCTTGGCAGTCATGTGTTTGGTAGAAATAAGCGTTTCGAACCGAAGGTAGCTCTTAAGTGATTTGCACCTTGCCCCGTTTGGCCAAAAGCCGGACGGGGCTTCTTTTTTGTTTAAATTTCTGTATACTAACAATAATGTTACACCCCTTCACAGCCTACTATTTTTGGTGGTTTAGTACGAGAGAAGCTCGGGCTGTGTTAGTGACTATATAAGTACGCAAAACAAAAGCCGCGAGTTTCTCAGGAAACTCGCGGCTTTTGTTAGCCGAAGTGATACAAGAATGTATTCTCGCCTCACTTCGACTCGCAATCCCGCGAGTCGATTACTACCCAAAGGGGATGAGTATGTCCTTTATAATCATGGCCAAAGAAGAGCTCGTAAGAAGACTCAGTGAGAGGGGGGTTCATACAGAATTTATTGATCTTCACGCTATCGATGCTGTGAGCACCTGTCATTACCACACTATCAAAGATGATGTGGTTGCCGGCGCGTACACTTTTGATTTCTTCATCAAAGCTCACTGTGAGCTTGAGGAAGACGGTAAAAATTACACTATCGGCGTAGTACGTCTTCTCGCCCAACAAACATTTCATCGTCAAGCAGGACGTATGAGACGTGAAGTTGAGAGAAAAATAAATGAAGGAATTGTTGCGTAATTAAAAGGCGCGCCCGCGGGCGCGCCTCTTCTTTTGTTTTTCTTTACCACCCCAATTTCTTCATCGCTTCAAAGACGCGCTTGAAGCCCGCGATGTTAGCGCCTTTTACATAATCAATTGATCCATCTTTAGTCTGACCATTCTCTACGCAAAGGGAGTGGATGTTGTTCATGATACTTTTAAGTTCGGTGTCGACTCGATCACGAGTCCAAGCCAAATGACTGGCATGTTGTGCCATTTCGAGTCCTGATACCGCTACCCCACCCGCATTGGCCGCCTTACCAGGAGCAAATGGAATACCTGCTTCACGAATCACACTCACGGCTTTATCGGTCAACGGCATGTTCGCCCCCTCAACAATCAGCTTGGCATTTTTAATCATCGTTTGCGCGTCTTGTTCAGCTACCTCGTTTTGGGTGGCGCAGGGGAAGTACATAGCAGCGAGAACTGGTCGCCAGGGTGTTCCTTGCTTGTACTCAACTTCTGGCAATCTAAGTTCATTCAGATTCATGCCTCGCTTCTTTATTTTTACCACCACATCAATATCGTCATTTGTGAGTCCAGTTGCTTTATAAATATATCCACCTCGATCTGAGAGCGTTAGTACCGTCACTCCAAACTCAATCAATTTTCGCGCGGTATGCTCAGCCACATTACCAGAACCCGAAACAACAGCTGTCATTCCCGCAAGTGTGAATCCATGCTGCTTAGCCATCGCTTCGGCGAAGTACACTACTCCATGACCAGTGGCTTCAGTCCGCCCCAGTGAACCTCCGAAAAGTGGATCCTTGCCCGTGAGAGCTCCTTCATTACTGTTGGTAATTTGTTTATACATACCGTATAGATAGCCAATCTCACGACCACCGACACCAATATCACCAGCTGGCACGTCGCGCTCGATACCAATATGACGATATAGTTCCAACATAAACGCGCGACAAAAGGATCGGATTTCGTTGTCACTTTTTCCTTTTGGATTAAAGTCACTACCACCCTTACCCGCACCTAGACGGAGTCCAGTAAGCGCGTTTTTGAACATCTGTTCAAACCCAAGAAACTTTAAAATGTCTTCGTTCACCGACGGGTCGAAACGAAGTCCACCTTTGTATGGACCAAGGGCTGAATTGTACTGCACGCGATAGCCGGTGTTAGTTCGTATTACGCCAGTGTCGTCCACCCAATCGACTCGAAAGGAAATAACCCGCTCGGGAACTAGCAAGCGTTCAAGTAAGTTATAGTCAGACTCTGTTGCGTTGATGGCCTGAAGATACGGAGCAACACTATTAAGCAATTCTTCAGCTGCTTGTAAGAAGGTGGGCTGATGAAGATACTTTGCCGTTAAGCGTTCAAAAATTTCACTAGTATTCATAATTAGTAGTACTTACATTGTAACGAAAAATTTCCCTTAACGCGTCAGATTGCTATACTAGAATACATGAAAACACACAAAGGAAGCTGTCACTGTGGAGCGGTGTCATATGAAGTAGCTGGGGAGTTTACTGAAGCCATGCGCTGCAACTGTAGCCACTGTAAGAGAAAGGGGTTTTTACTAGCTTTTGTACCAGTTGACTCTTTTAGGCTTTTGTCTGGCGCCGACGCGCAAACTACTTACCACTTTAACAAACATCACATTGATCATACGTTCTGCCAGACCTGCGGCGTGCAGTCATTTGCCAATGGTAGCGACGGAAAAGGAAACCACATGTACGCTATCAATCTCAATTGTCTGGAAAATTTTGATTCATACGTTCTGCCAGTCAAAGATGTCGATGGCGCTAGTCTGTAAGATTAGAGAGTACTTAATAACTCCTGATCGCGGCAGTAAAAAAGCGACGCCAAGGCGTCGCTTTTTTAAATATCCATCTGTCTCTACTCTATCTCCAAGTCAAGCGCGGCTGCCAGGTTGGCGGTAGCCAACCCTGTTTGTAATGCTACTTCAGCAATTAGTGCCGCCTTGGTAGTGTAAAGGGTTTCGTATTCGAGTTTTTCATCATCTCCATATTCGACTTGCACTTGTGCTGTCATCCCTTCTACTCTTACTTCAAATTTCTCGATCCTGGCCGCTTCGCCATCATCTTCATGATCATCATCGCCGTCGTCGTGATCATCGTCATCATCGTCACCTGAGTCATGCCATTCTTCATCTTGTGAATCATCTCTCTTTGCATCTTGGTTTCGACTGGCTCTATCTTCAATTTCAAAATTTAAGCCAGACTCTACCACTGATCGCTCCAGGTTATAGCGCGCTGATATTTCCACAATCACTTCTTCTTTAGTATTTGCAGTGGTCTCAAATGTGCTTTTATGATCGTTAATCTCAACCTCTATCAAGGTGGTATCAAAGAAGACATCGGCCTCAGCTTCAAAAGTGGCGCTATCTTGATCGTCGTCATCATCTTCTTCATCGTCATCACTTCGGTGACCACCTTCAGCTCTGTCGTCATCAAGTTTGATACGAATCTCCCCGTCGTCATCTATCCGAACCCGGTAGCCATCCTCACGAACCTCGATCCGATTGTCTTTAATCTGAATGCGAGCCTTGTCGTCTGACGCAGAATTGGCCCCCTCTAAACGACCCGCGACTTTAACGGCATCCACTTGTCTAAGTAAAGCTGAAAGAAAGGCCTCACGGTTTACCGATTCGTCTGTGTCCTCAATGTAGTTAAGTAGTACCTGAACGGCCGCTCCGATTCGTGCCTCACCGTCATCGTTGACTACGATAATGGCATTCGTAGTACTACTTGCGCTAGTGTTATCAACTGCTCGCTCTTCTTCAATAATCTCTCTAAGTTCTGCTAATCGCTCTTCATTAAATTGGGCTTGCAACCTTACTCTTACCTCAGTACTGGCGAGAGCCAGACGAATTTTTTCGGTGGCCCGATCAACTGGAAACAAGGTGTCTCCTGGTTTGGCCTGCTCCGAGGCGAGGACAGTTCCGCTGGTACCGAGCACTATCGCCAGAGCGACCAGCAAGGCTGCCATAGTCCGAGTGCGAACAAAAATAGAATACGGCGAAGCTACTGGAACAGCCACTCTGGCCTCAATCTCACTAAGGAGCAACGCCTTTTCGGCTGTCGTCAAGACTGGTTGCTCCTGCTCCATCATGTTGTCTAGATTGTCGTTCATAAGATGTTATGAGTTTAAGAGTGAAAGTAGCGTAGACCGAGCACGGTGGTGCCGTACTCTTACCGCTGATTCAGTCATATTGATAAGTGCTCCAATTTCAGCAAAAGTAAATCGTGACCAGTGGTGCAAGACCATTATTTCCCTCGAACATTCATCAAGAGCCTCTAAAGCTGTATGTATAGAATGTTTGATTTCGACATTTGAAAATTCACCTGGTACGCTGTCTTCAGCAAAAGCGGTGGTTTGATGCTTTTTTTCATCTTTGTATCGCTTAATGATTTGTCGTCTGGCGATAGTAAAGACGTAAGCATAAAATGCCGCGTCAGAGTGATATCTAAATTTCGGTATCACCTGATACAATTCGATGAAAATATCTTGCGTGACGTCTTTAGCAGCTTCTCGATTGTTTACTCTGAAGACAACAAAGGCAAATATCTTATCGATCAAATGCTCATACAACACTCTGAAACTATCCGCGTTGCGGTTAGCACATTGATTCACTGTTACTTTAATATCGATTGACTCCATGGTGTCATTCACCTATATAATGTGACACTTTTACAAAAACGTTACAAGCACGGCGGCCTTTCGGCCGCCGTGCTGTTTCTATTCTTTCACCTTCTCCTTCTTGGGTTTTTTTGCTTCTTTTTTTCTATCCATTCCTTTTGCCATATCGATATTTCTAATTATAGATTTATTATAACAAAATAATTGAAAAAGTTATCTCATCTCCAGCTTCTATATCCTCAGCTTGGCGGACTTTGGCCTTGAGGGGAAGCAGATAGCTCCCGGCGTGCTTATCAGGAAAAATTGACGTCTTCCATGTCGTTTGACCAATCTTTACTTCAACTGGTAGTGACCCGAAGCCGCGAGCATTTTTACCGTAAGTCTGCTTGATCTTCTGTCCGATACTTTTTGTCAGAGTCACAAAGTGCCAGTTGGCCATGTCTCCCCCGTAGAGCCAAACTTTGGCTGTCATGGTGTAAGTAGGTTTTTTCATATCTATATTGTCTATGTTTCTAAAAGTTAGTCAAAGCCGTCTGCTACTTTGCTATAATATAGCTATGCTAAATATACCTACTATGCAACTACTCATAGCTAGTGTCATTGCTGGGATTCTAGGAATTAGTGGTTTCTTAATGACGCCAGTTGTAATCGAAAAGTTAATTTCGGTTCGAATCGAGCCCTCAGAAGGTACAGTCATTACTGGAGAAACTTTTGTCATAGAAATTGTAGTCGACTCAAACACCCCAGTAAACGTCTTTAAAGGCTTCTTGCGTTTTGATGAAGAGAAACTTTCCGTAACTACAATTGACTACAACACCTCCATCGCCGACCTGTGGGCTGAAGAGCCTTGGTACAGCAACGGTGTCGGTACAATTAATTTCATTGGCGGCACAACGAGAAGTGGTGGCTTCAGCGGGGAAGGTGCGCTTTTGACTATTACTTTCACTGCCAAAGCCACAGGTGATGCTTCAATCAACATAGAGGAAATGCAGATTCTGGCACATGATGGCCTTGGCACCTTGGTCCCAGTCGGTACGCCGATTGATGCAATATTCGCCATCTCGGCCGAACAGTTGGACAGCGAAACAAAACTCCAGACAAAAGTTCCTGGACCGACTTTAAGTGTGGTTTCAATTCCCCCCAAAACAGATCTCAATGCCGACGGCAAGCAAACTATCGCGGATACCAGTATATTTATGACTGACTTAGTAAAGCAAAATCTTCGCTCCGACTTTAATCAAGATGGGGTGGTTAATCTCAAGGATTTAAGTATCCTTACTCGGTAGTTTGGTCGGCTCCTTCACACGAGCCCTCAGTATAAGAAACCACTCGACTAGAAGCGCAAGCAAAACAGCTATTAGAATAAGTCTGTGGTACTGGGTTACACGGTGTAGTTACACACTCTACTTGAACCTCGGCGCACACTGGCGCGTAAATTTCGATACAAGCTTCAGCCTGCTTTTGTTCTTTAGTACAAACGATTGTTTTTTTGTCCTCAGCTTCGCTTGGGCAAGCCGTGAACTCACAGTTGGGACCAGTTCGACCGACATAAGAACCGTCGGCACACAACTTAGCGTCCATCGTGCAAGCCATAAATTCATCGTTGTTAGTGGGGGCAGAAGGATCAGTGGCTGTACCTTCTCTCGAAAAACTAGCGATAATTTCTGTCGTGGAACTCCCTGACACATCAACCCCAGTGCGACGGCTGTAGTTCTTAAGGAATAAGGCAAACCCTGCTTCTGAAATATCAGTCGCGGCGGCGTTGTTTATTGTCTCACCACTTTTGTACACCAGCTCTCCGTCGATCATCTCATATTGACCAATGATGGCTTCTGCTCCATTAAAGTCCCCCTGTTCGACGCTCGAAAAATGCTCGAGGATGAGGAATGGCGAAAGTCCATCTGTTTTGACGCCCCTTTTCTCAAGCTCGAGTTGTAGCGCAGTGAAAATTTCGTTTTGCTTCTGCTGTGAAGTTACCATCACCTCAACTGGTGGTGGAGCGTAGGCAGTTTCAAAGGTAAATAGGGTAGAAAGAATAAACCCAATCCCGACTCCAGTAGCTAGAGCGAGACAAGCAACGATGAGTCGTTGAGTTTTTGGCATAGTATTATCATCTAACGTTAGGGATAGAACTGCAAGGGGTTACTGTTCTCACCTTAACTGCTCATCTGGTACAATACCCCTATGGCAGAAGAATCTAATGATATTTTAGAGGTTGGGTACGATAAAGACGAGACCCAGCAACAACGACTGATTACTGTTTTGAACGAACTCGAGGACGAAGTTGAAAAACAAAACTCCTGGCGTCACGTATTTGTTCGGGGTACACTCTACGGTCTTGGTACCGTTATTGGTGCGACTCTTTTACTAGCAGTACTTGGTAGCATGATTGCGTTGGCAGTTGAGACATTGGGAATCGGTAATGTCCCCTACCTAGGAGACTTTGTGCGAAATATTGTCGTCGAACAAATTAATAAGCAGTAATTTCTCGCTGCGCGTAAGAGTCTTGATGGCACACTCACGCTTAAGCGCATCGCTGCGTGACGCACACAATTCAGTATAAACCAAAGAAATAGGTCGGCGACCGCGAGTGTAACGCGCGGCGGCTTTAGCATTTACCTCACCATTATGTTCTCGCACTCGTTTCTCTACATCGGTGGCATAGCCAGTGTAGAGACTTCCGTCAGCACAACAAACAATGTATACGTAGTGATTCATCTGTTCATTATAATGCCAAAGGCGGCTGCGGCCGCCCTTGACTTACTTTCAAGTGAGCGAGCGAAATGTGCAAACCTGGGTTTGCACATTTCCGAGCGAGGGCAGAAAGCAAACTCGTTTACTTCTTCGGCTTAAGCTTATTTAAGTCGAGCGTTTCATCGATGCGAATCTGTCCCACAAAGTCCGGCACATGGGAAACAAGAATCATAGCTCCTTTGTATTCGTCGAGTGCTTTCGCGATCACGGGAATATGACGGAAGTTAATGTGGTTGGTCGGCTCATCAAGAATGAGGAGGCCTGGTCGTTCCATAGTGAGTTTAGCAAAAGCCACAAGTCCCTTTTGTCCTTCCGAAAGATTACCGACTTTCACCTTCATGACATCACCAAAAAGCAGGAAGCCAGCGGCTATTGAGCGCATCTTTTCTTCCAGCTTCTCTGACATTGAGTCCATCAGAGTTTCAAACACTGATTTATCAAACTCTAGGTTAGAAAAGTCCTGACGATAGTAGCCAATGCTTACATCTGGCGAAACATGTTCGCCTTTGGCGTGACCAGTTGCCAACCTTTCAAGCAAAGTAGTTTTCCCAATGCCGTTTGGTCCAACAATCTGTAAATGTCCGCCTCTTTTCAACACCACTTGGCACTCGACTTCCTTCGGCTCATGATTTCTGACCACTGTTAACGAATCAATGCGAACGACTTCAAGTGGAATATCTTCATGTGGCTCAATGGTAAATGGTCGAATGGCTTTATCTTCCCGACGAACATCCACTTTATTATCTTCATATTCCTCAATCTCTTCGCGTAAGCGCTTAGCGACGAGACGCATCTTACCTCCCTTGTCGGCAAAGTAGTTGACCTTGTCTTTGTTGGCCTGAATCTCTTTGGCCATTTGGGCGTTTTGTCGTTTTTCTTTTTCTACTTGTGCCGCAATATCGCGTACTACCGCATGATAGTTACCGTTATACTGCTCGACACTTCGGGTTTGAGTATTTAGATACAACACACCATGTGTGAAGGCATTAAGAAATTCCGCATCATGCGAAATAACAAGCACGGTTTTTTTATACTCGCGGAGAAACTCAGTTAGATGGTCAATGCCAGCGGTGTCGAGGTTGTTAGTCGGTTCGTCGAGTAGGAGGACATCTGGTTCCTGGATAAGAGCAGACGCTAAGAGAAGACGAGCTTGCTGACCACCAGAAAAGCTGCCAATGATACGTTCTTTAAAGGAGTCCTTTTGTTTGTCACCTGGGGAGAGGTTGACCACTTCTAGTACCTCATCAATTTTAGGATCAATGTTGTACACTTTCTCAGCGAAGCACTTCTCGAAGAATTCGCGGACAGTGAGAGCCAGCTCATCACGGGGAATAATCTGCCGCGAGACAGCAATGGTTGTGCGTGGCTCTAAATTAATGCTTCCATTATCTGGAGTAAGGTCGCGAGAAATAAGCGAGAAAATAGTAGACTTCCCCGCACCGTTTTGACCCATCAGCGTAAGCTTTGCTCCTCGACGCACGACGAAGTTCGCCTCTTTGAGGATTGGGCGAGTAATGTTGTACTCGTATGAAACATCTTTGAATACAATGATTCCTTCGGCTCGTGACATAGGCATGTACCTTACACTATTTTGAGCAATAAGAAAACGCGCGACACCCGCAGGGTACCGCGCGTTTTTTGTTTTAGTTTGCAAACAAAATCGGAATCTCTACAGCATCGTCATTTTCGGAGAGACCTGATGGATTATCTTTTTGGAAGATAAGTGCGCCGCGCTTCATAAAGTCGGGATCACTTTCATTGTATGGTGATTCAAATTCTAGTGTTCCGCTAAACGGCACGAAGTCCGTAGTCATCCATTCACCGTCAGCGGTGATAATTCCTTCTGCAATGATTAGTCCGTCCCAATCAACTAATGAGACTGGAGCACTAGCTTCAAAAAACCAATTACCGCGAGCCTTTCCAGCTAATGACAGTGGACTAGTGACCACAGTCATGCCCGCAGGATTTCCCACTTGTATTATATCGGCCTTTGCATCAATCAGCGCTTGTATATCGGCTGGTACCGTCGGAGTAGGGCACACAAACTCACAGTTAACTCCAGTACGTCCAACAAAGAGTCCGTCTGGGCACTGCATAGCATCTTCCTGACAAACACCCTTTGTAGTTGAAGTCGACACATCAATTAGTGTCGGGGCCTCAGCCACCGGCAGTAAGTAGTGTGTGGCAGTGGCCACTACTCCCAAGATAACGGCAAAAGCGATAATAATGTAGAGAATTTGATTACTCATAGCCTTTAGTATAGCAAGATCAAAAACCTTTTTCGTGCAGAGTCGTCTCAAATAAATAAAGTTGCCCCAACGCTTCAAAAAAATCTGCCCTCGGTCCAGCGATGCTTTTCCCATCAGCGTTTGGAACAAAAGAAAACATGAGGTCTTCAATCGCCTGAATGCGCTCCTCAGTATTTTCAATTCCCTTGATAACCTGCAGCATGTCTTTGGCTTCTTCAATCGTTATAACTTCGCTCGTACGTTGCACCTTTTCCATACCTGGGGCTTCCTTCATGTTACTGGATTAGGTGGTAATGCATTTATTTTACCCCATCCAAAAGAGGGGCGAGCTTGCGCTCGCCCCTCTTTTGTATCTTATTTATTAAAAACGCCGCGCCAACCCTAAGGTCTGCGCGACGGCCGGCTGTGGCTTAGCTAGTGGGCTTGTCTTTTTGGGCTTTGTCTCGCCATTGTTTAGGCAAGACGGACCCCGGCCAGATCCACTCGATAAGACCAAAAATAACCCCTGTGATAAGTTGTGCACCCATATTCCATCCTCTCTTTGATCCAAGTACTACTCTATCTGGTCTCCCAGACTTTCGCAAGGAAGACTCTAAGAAATAAAATGGAGTACTTTACGAAAAGAGTAAGTAAGTTAAGCAAAAGAAAAAGTCCCTTTCGGGATTTTTTCTGTGGGTAATTTCAAAATTAGATGACTGACCAGGCGCGGGACGAAAAAAGCCGCAACTGGGACTTTAGTCTAGGGAGCGGCCTTCCTCAATTTTGGTTTTTACTGAGATTGTTAACGAGGCTTGCCGAGTTAACATTCTTAGATGCGCATGCGGTGGCATGTTCCCTAACAGGAAGCAGTGCCTGGTTCGCGAAGCGACAGCTGCTTACCAAGCGAAGTGGGCGAAAGCTCGGTTAGCCTCGGCCATCTTATGCGTGTCTTCCTTCTTCTTCACCGCATTTCCTTCTTCCTTCTTCGCTAGAATGAGTTCGTTGGCCAGTGCCTTGTGCATTGGGACGCCCTTTTGCTTGCGGGCCCCGTTGATAATCCAACGAAGAGCTAGGGCCATGCGGCGCTCGGGACGAACTTCGCGTGGTACTTGGTAGTTGGCTCCACCAACTCGCCTGGAACGAACTTCCATCAGTGGACCCGCGTTACGGACAGCGGTATTAAATACTTCCAGTGGATCACCACCATCCTTGTGTTCTTTAATTACTTCGAAGGCGGCATATACGATCTTGCGCGCAGTCTCTTTTTGACCACGAAGCATGATGTAGTTGATGAGCCGCTGTACATCGACTGAGCTGTATACCACGTCCGGTGATACAACTGGTCGGTTTTTGATTGGTCGTCGCATATTTGAGTACGAACTTCCATTCTTAGCGAATTTCTTCGTCTAAGAACGGGGGTTCTTGTGGTTAACTTTTGATAATGTTAGTTAACGAGAGAGTGAAATATGACAAGTCAATTTTCATTCTTCGCATAATGGTCCCTCTTTTGGAGTACCACTCTATAATCTGTAGCGAATATAAACTATTTGTAATGTCTAGGGTTTTCGCTTCCCTAGTTTGCCTTCTGTAATAAATTCGAGAAATGGCTTGGATACGCGGCGCACCAGTAAATTTATCTGAGCCGTACATACGTACGGTGAAGAAAAATTTACGCCAGTGCAACAAAGTAGACGAGCTGCTTATCGAGTTTATTTAGCCTTTGGGCGTTTGGCTCCGTAACGTGAGCGTCCTCGGCGACGATCGGCTACTCCTGTAGCATCGTACTTACCTCGCACAATAGTGTAGTTTACACCGATGTCCTTCACGCGCCCTCCGCGTACGAGTACGACCGAGTGTTCTTGAAGATTGTGTTTGATGCCGGGAATGTACGCGGTAATTTCCTGACCGTTACTTAGACGAACACGAGCAATCTTTCGAATCGCAGAGTTCGGCTTACGAGGAGTCTTGGTAGTTACCTTAGTACAGACACCACGCTTGAACGGTGAGAAGTAGCTGTTTGGTTTGTTTTCAATCTTGTTGAAACCAGACTCAAGCGCTGCTGTCTTACTTGTTCGAACGCGGTCGACACGCTTCTTACGGGTTAATTGTTGAATTGTTGCCATAATTGAGCTCGGTCAGCATACTATATATACTTATATTTGCAAGCTCAAACCATTAATTTTCCTGAGGTCTCCTGTCTCACAAAGCGCTTGATAAAATGCGCGTCCATATAGAGAAAAAGCCACACAGCTTTTGTGTGACAATTTTTGGTGGTGCGGGGGCGACCCAAGCCCAGGAGAAACCCCCCGCACCAGTTATTTTGGTTTCTCCACTTGGGCAACTGCTTTAACTATTATAGCTTCTTTCCTTATCCGACTAGGAAAGTTGTCAACCATTGCGTAATTACGTAGAGTGGTCGGGCCAAAAAAACCATAAAAATAAGGATGACTAAAGCGAAACCGAGGGCAATATTTTGCTCGAAGTAGGTTCGGAAACCTTCATATTTCAGACGAAGTGAAAAAGGAAGTAATTTAGGAAGGATTTTAGAACCATCAAGGGGTGGAATCGGTACCAGGTTAAAGAAAGCAAGAAATATGTTTAGTGTTATCACACCAATTGCTAGTTGAATGAAGGAGGAAGAAAGGTTAAGAACGGCTCCCAGATGCACCAAGAGAGCGAAAACTCCAGCGATAGCGAAGTTGGCTAACGGTCCAGCTACCGCCACCATTGCTTCACCCCACTTTTGGTTACTTAAATTGTATGGATTGTATGGCACTGGCTTGGCCGCTCCAAACAAAATCGGCGAACCAGTCGCTAGCAGAAGGCCCGGTAGAATCACCGACATCATCGGGTCTAGGTGCACCAATGGGTTTGGCGAGAGGCGTCCTTGCAAACGAGCAGTTGGATCGCCCAACCAATTTGCCACATAGCCGTGCGCCATTTCATGAATAATGACCGATATGATAAGAATGACAATCATTGCAATCTGGGTTGTTTCCATAGTGGCTCAATAGTACCGTACTTACATATATAGGAAAAGCCTGTAGCGGGCTGCAACAAGAGGCCAAGGCCTTGCAACATAAAATTATTATGCTAATATAGCGCCACTTATGGCCAAGCAATGTGACATCACAGGTAAGAAGACCCAAATTGGTGGGAAGTACAGCAATCGCACTCGAGCGACGCAGTTCAATCCGTCTGGCAAGACCAAGCGGGCTCCCAACCTGCAAAAAAAGCGTATCTATGTCGCTGAATTAGGTAAGACCGTGATTGTAAAAGCCTCAACCAAAGGTCTCCGCACCATCGCCAAGAACGGTGCTTACACAACCCTCAAGAAAGCCAAGTTAATCTAATCAACCAAAAAAGCCGGCCCGAAAGGACTGGCTTTTTTCGACATCCTCACTCTATGTATCATTGATGATATATGGAGTGATTTTTTTGAATTTTTTTATTTTTTCCATATTGTCTGGCCGTCACTTTGGAAAGTCACTGTATCGTCGGTGCCAGTGTGTGAGGTTTGGATATTACGAGTAAAAACCCTTTGCATGACGTCTTGGTGAGGGTGGCCGTAACGGTTGTTTATTCCGGCCGATACTACGGCGTAGGTTGGGGTGACAGTATCCAGCCAAAGATCGCTGGTAGAAGTCTTTGAGCCATGGTGTCCGAGCTTGAGGACATCGCTATCTAGCTGCGCACCGTAGGTGCGCACTAAGTAATCTTCGATTTCTTGGGGAGCGTCGCCAGTCAACATGAAGGAAGTATTGCCGTACACAACTCGTAGCACGATTGACGCACTATTACTCTCAACTTTTGATTCGTCACCTGTGGGTGAGAAAACTTGCAAGTAGACCTGCTGTCCGAGTTGTAAGACTTGGCCAGCATCAGCAAAAATTATTTGAGCTTTTTCTTTGGGCGCGGCGGCGGCGAAAGCCGCTGCTGCTCCCGATTCACCCTCATTTTCGGTCATGAGAATTGTTGTCACTTGATAGCGATTTAAAACATCTACCAATCCCGCTACGTGGTCGAGATCAGGATGAGTCGAAACCACAACATCAATCTTTTTATCAAAAAACGGCCGCTGCTTAGTCAACTCTCGCAACACCGATGAATCTCTACCGCCATCCACCAACATCTCGAACCCATCTGGTGTTTTAATTAGAATTGCATCCCCTTGGCCCACATCAAGAAAAGACACCAGCAAGCAGTTGCAATCCTTCTCTAGCCACTTCGTCCTTACTACCTCAGGTAGCCATACTGCAATAACAACAAATGTGATGATCATTAATAGAGCAGCTCTCATACTTAGGGGTTGTCTATCCATTCTCACATTATACAAAAGAGCCGCTGACAATTGCTTTGTCGCGGCTCGTCCCTTGCGGAAATATTTGGTTTTGTCACGCACTACCCGTTTTTTGAAGCAGGGGTTTTGGAGAACCGTTGCCATCGGGTTGCGCTGCTTGAGTTTTCTTTTCATCTGTCCCTCCTCACTCTATCAACCCACGACCATTCGCGAGCTGAATAAAGTGGGTGAGTATGTCAGACTCACCCGAAGGAAATGGTTTGGTTCTGTTGCCAAGCAGCCATCACTACTCCGATTCACTTTTGCGGATCATCAAGACACTTATACCCATAAGTATCGTAGACCACTCGACCGCTCGTGTCTGCCCGATAAATAATATCGGGTTGGCATTCGTATTGCAGGCGATAGGAACCGACCTTAGCGCGCATTTCTTCGAACTCATCTTGTGAGCTCCATGCGTCTTGACAGTAGTACGGCACGCCCGATTCAAGCACTGAGCAGACAAGCCAGTCACCGCGGACTTCAAGCCGAGAGTACACGTCAGGCCAGGCTCTTTTTATGATTACGTCTCGATTTGCCAAAATAGCGGCTGAGTCACAATCTGGCTGCTTCTGGCAGTTAGTGAAATCTTCGAAGTTCTTGCTGAGCTCCAGTGACCGACGCATGAGCTCAGTGCCTGGTGCCTGAATCGGTGACTCAAAGATCCCAAGCTTACTACCAGGCATAACCCATGTGAACAGACCCTCCTCAACCATCCACCAACCGATGAACAGAAGGAGAGCAGCTGAGATTAATTTCGACAGGCGCATACTATTTCCCCTTGGAAAGAACAATCTTTATCAACCCACGACCATTCGCGAGCTGAATAAAGTGGAGAAGTTTACGGCACTTCTCCATGGGCCGGGTGATAGTCGTTCTCGGCTCAGCAGCTTTCCAGAGCTACCTTAATTGACCTTGCCGTCTTTCTCGAGAGAAAGACGATGCGAGTTATTTCCACCAACTTACTTCGCACCAAACACCCTAATCATTTGGGCATACGACTGCTTAGTGCAGTATGAAGAACTTGAAAGAGTAACGTCTGAATGCGTCTGAATGGTTGCTACCCCTGATGGCTCCATGCCATCAGGCAACAATTCAGTTACTCGCATTCTCTACGGTGTCCGGACACCGTGTAGCTGGACGGTCAGCTACTTCCCTGCGTATCTTGCCATAGTGAGGTCTTCAGTTACCTCGACGCTATGTCAATTTACGCTCTGGCCTGGGAACAGGCTTACTCTATCAACCCACGACCATTCGCGAGCTGAATAAAGTGGAGGAAGTTTTACGTTCCTCCTGGTTAGTTTTGCTTCTGTTGCCAAGCGGATCTAATAACCGCTTCGCCGCCTCTACAACAACTACCCGACCGATTCCTCGAAAAGGACGTAAGGGTAGTCGCCGTAGATCGGATCGAGCACGACTGGGATGGTCATTCCAGGCTGCAGGCGCGTACACCTGTCCTCCTTGTAGGGAGTTTCAGCTTCGGAAGTGAACGTCTGCTCCTTTCCCTTAACAAAGAAGGTGACAGAGCAACCCCGGTCGCGATTGACCGCCACCACCGTGCCTTCGCCCGTTCCAAAGAACGGGTCGACCAAGGCACAGCCCGAAAGCAGTGAAGCAGCGACGATATTTAAAAAGAACTTGCTCATGGTATTTCTCCCCATATCACACAACGAATTATTCGCTGGTTGAATAAGAAAAGAAATACAGTTGCTCAGAAAGCTAACGAGTTTTCGCGAGCTTTATTGAGGGCAGAAGCAATAACCAAACTTCTGCTTACGGTGGGCTTTTGTCCTCGCCGCGCCTCTTGCTGAGGCGCGGCCTGCAATCAATGGAAATACAGGACGAATCCGGCACTCCACTGGTCGATGAGTGTGAGGCCCTCATCTTGCCGGTCATGTTTTTCCAACCACATGGCCGTGGCTAAGATGTCATTCTCGGACATCCGACGAGGCGTGCGCTTAAGGGGCACGAAACCGTCGGTGAAACTTGCGGCGCCCACCACTTTGCCGTTTGAGATAATAATCTCCATCGGAATTCTCCCCCTCTTTAGCCCACCACTTAATGTCATGGGCTTAATAAGGGAGCCGAGAAGCGGGAGGAGTTTTCACTCCTCCCAACTTCTCAGCCCAGAAAGATTCGACGCGCACAGCGTCTTCACGTTTTTGGCGTTCTTCACGCCACTGCCTCCGCAGTTCTGACGTCGGTTCGAGTTTTGCCTCGATACCCGCTGGAAGCGCCTGTAGCAGCTTTTCGCCGCACGGCCGGTGAACGCGCTGCGTCTCGTGGCCTTTGACAGCCAATAGATACTGCGCACCCCTTTTGCCGGTATGCTGGCAGAAAACGCAAACGTTCATAACCCTTCTCCTCCTGGTTGTGATGAGTGGAAAAGGCTTAAAGTAAGCACTTTCCACTCACCACAAGGGTGAGTAGGGTTATTTATTGTAATGAACAAAAAATATGATTACTCAGTTCTCATCCGAATGATATTCCCTTAAAGCACATAAAAACCGCTTAAAGCGGCGATGAGGCAATTACAATGCGGAATGCAATGCCCGTGTACCGGCGATAAACATCTGGTTCCAGATGTGCTTTATGTGGGGTACCAACCCGTCAGAGGTGACTGACATTGGCTAATATACACCCTATGGTTTTTTTGTCAAGCTTTCTTGGATCGACGTGTCCGTAAAACCTCATTTGGCCTTTGTTTAAAGCGATATATAATGGATATTTATGTCAATATTTATAGGCAGTCTTCCTCAAAATTGGCTCTTGCTCTTTACTTTTTAGTGTCAGTATGCTATGCTCTTGGGGCTGTCGGAAGAAGGGCCTAGTGCCAGCCGCCAGTGCAGATTAGCAGGCCTGTTTAATTAAGCCTCTGGTCTGCTTCGTTCTTCGGGGCCAAATTTGTTTTCGGCTCCCTTTTAGGAGATTTACATTGAATAGAATTCGTAGCCTTGGAGGCGACGGCTGGTAAGGTCCGGGTAATGGACTTGAGCCAAGCTTGTCGGAGAAGTCGTCACCCCATTCTGTGTGGGTGACGCAATTGGGGGCGGGCCAACGTTGGTCCCGCCCCCTTCTATTTTTACTATAAGCGTACCCACAATTCATTGAAAATTGTCAGTATACTTTTTTTCACTCGTTCGCTTTCAATAACAATTCCAAAAACAGTACCTGACATCGAGAAAAATACTGTCTTATTATCGTAAACAACAATGTCTGAACCTAAACCGCCCTTTGCTGATGAGAGATATTTTCTTTCAGAGTTCTCAGAGGGTTTATCTGAGAACGCTCCTTTGTTTCTCGTATAAATAATTTTAGTTTTAATACCTAGCTTTATTCTTTTTTCGGTATAAGAATCTCTTTCTTCATCGGAAAATAGCTCCTCCATCTCGTCGGCGGCAAAGTAGACGTAGGTTTCTTTGATCTTTAGATCAAGCATTTCCTGACGGATAGTTTCAATGCCCTCTTTGCCTTGATAAAACCTCACTACGGGTCGTTCCCCAGCACTTTCGTAGAGTTTTGTGAGAATCGGCAGTTCTTTATTGAGAAAACCTTGTTTAAGTTCAATATCCTTCTTTTGTTTTTCTAGCAAACGCTCAAGATTCTCCGGTGACTCGGGAGTAAACAAAGTTTTCTTTCCTTGCTCAAAGGTACTCATCAAGCCTTTCTCCTGGAGTTGTTCGATTTGTAGATAAGTAGTGGAGCGCTTGATACCTGACTGATTAGCGAGCTGGTCAGCTGTTGCTGCGCCAAGCTCAAGAGCGGCCGCATACACCGCCGCCTCTTTCTCGGTTAATCCAAATGCCTCTAAGTTATTTTTAGGACTTTGCATACATTTATTGTACCGTACCCTAGATAAAAATCATCGTGGTACAATACTTTTTATATGAAATACGAAGCGAAAACATTTAACCTTCCCGCGATTGCGGGTATCTCCAAGGCCACGATGGTCAATCATCTTGGCCTATATCAGGGCTACGTTAAGCATGTGAATGTAATCGACGAACAAATTAAAGCCTTGAGTAGTGAGCTTGAAAAAAATGCCTATGCGATTGGCGAATTGCA
>JBBTYP010000025.1:4779-38435 GCA_038061715.1 Patescibacteria group bacterium | reverse complement strand
TTCTTTACTAACACTGGCAAGGTCTACAAGAGCAAGATGTACGAAATACCAGAAGGCAAACGAGCTACTAAAGGTAAGTCAATTATGAACTTCTTGCCACTTGGCGGGGAGGAACGAGTGACTTCGGTGTTAGCGGTCCGCAAAGATGATTGGAATGGCGACTGGGGTCTGATGATGTTCACCAAAGACGGTGTAGCCAAGAAGTGTGACGCCAAAGCGTTCGAGGATGTGCGTCGTAGCGGTTTGATCGCTATCACACTTAAGGATGGCGATTCGCTCATTGCAGCGCGCTTTGTTGGTAAGGGTGACGAGCTGTCGCTCGTCACCCGTGGCGGCCAGTCAATTCGTTTTAAAGAGGTTGATGTCAGACAAATGGGACGCACTGCTTCTGGTGTGACGGCTATGAAACTCGGTAAAGGAGACGAAATTGTCTCAGCCGATGTCTTCACCAAAGATGTGAAAGACCGCGAGATTTTGATTGTGACCGAAGATGGCTACGGTAAATCCACTCCAGCCAAAGAATACAAAGTCCAGAATCGAGGTGGTTCTGGTATCAAGACAGTAAAAGTGACTGATAAGACAGGCAAAGTGGTTTGCGGTATCGTGATCACAGCCGAAGAACGAAAGGAAGGTGAGCTAGTAATTATGAGTAAGAAGGGGCAGGTAATTAAACTTCCGCTTAAGGATGTACCGACGCTTGGTCGTGATACCCAAGGTGTCCGGGTGATGAAGATGAGACCAGGAGATCAGATTGCGAGTGTTGTCTTCGTGTAAGACGGTGAATTCGCACCAATCTACGTCGTTGCAGTTCGGTAAAATTGCGCTCACCGTACGTAGAGTACGGCTCGCACAATTTTCGACCTAATTTTCAAGAAGAGTTTACTCGACTATGAAAATGGAAGTGCTCCTGTAGTGCTCCTCTGCCTAGTATCTCAGCACGAATTCGCCGTCTTAATTAAATGTGTTAAAAGCGGGGTGGCCGAAGGCCACCCCGCTTTTAACATCTACCTAACAATTATCTGACTTTAGCTTGTATACTATAAGTAATGGATCCAAAGACAACGACTAATTTTGTAATTCCCGAAGTCGTCAGCTCACACTTCCATCTTAAAGATGGCGATGTGATGGCTGACTTTGGTGCTGGTAGCGGTTATTTTTTACGGGCTCTGTCATTACGAGTAGGGAGTGGTAAGGTGTATGCCTGTGAAATTCAGAAAAACTTGGTAGAAAAAGTCAGTGACCAGGTACGGGCACAAGGTTTATCCAACGTTTACCCACTCTGGTGCGATCTTGAGGAGCGGGGTGGGGTGCCAATTAAAGACAACGCTCTGGATGTTGGCCTATTGGTCAACACCTTATTCCAGCTTGAAGACAAGACAGCGGTATGTGCTGAAATATACCGGCTGCTCCGACCCGGTGGCCGGCTAATAGTAATAGATTGGACCGACTCACATGGTGGCCTAGGGCCAGCGCCAGAACATGTCTGCGACGAAAATTCTGCCAAGCATCTTTTTGAATCGGCCAGCTTCGTATTAGAACAAGCTTTTCCAGCCGGGGCGCATCATTATGGGCTAGCTTTTAGAAAAATATGAAACTAAGACCTTTTGAACTCGCTTTAGTTGTCATCTTCTTGTTACTTATGGCGGCGGCTCTATTTCTCCTTAAGACTTATCGGCCGAATGATAATAACGGTCAAGTACAAATCGGAAAAGTCGAGGTGTGGGGTACGCTTCCCAAAGACGGAATGGAGAAAATTATTCAAGAGAAGGAACAGATAAATGAAACATATCGGGATGTTACCTATAGACAAATTGAGCCAAGCGCATTTACAAACGAGTTTGTAAATGCGCTTGCCGAAGGAAAGGGTCCTGACGTCTTGTTACTATCAAGTGAGCAACTAGTCACTCTTCGTAGTAAACTCCGGCCGATTTCTTACGAAGCATTCCCTAAACGTGATATCGCGAGCCAATATGTCGATGGAGCTCAGATCTTCGCTTTGTTTGATGGTCTCTATGCCTACCCACTTATGCTCGATCCACTGATGTTGTATTGGAATAAAGATGAATTAGCCCGCGAGAATATTTTGGAAGCTCCAGCTACTTGGGAAGCGTTAGTCAATGAATATGTGCCAACACTAACCAAACGGGCTAGCGATCGAACCATTGAAAAAAGTGCAATTGCGCTCGGGGAGTACGAAAATATTAGAAACGCCTACAGCATTGTCTCAGCTCTATTACTGCAAGCTGGCAGCTACGGTGTGACCGAGACCGAAGAAGGACAGTATGTGATAAGACTCAATGAATCACCAGATGGCTTTATCCAGCCACTTCGTGTCACTACCGATTTCTATACTCGCTTTAGTCGGCCTGATAATACTCTTTATTCCTGGAATAGATCTTTCCCTAGTGATCGCGATCGATTTGTCAGTGGAGATTTGGCTTTGTACTTTGGTCAGGGGAGCGAAGCGCATGAACTTGAGAGACTTAATCCTAATCTTAGTTTTGATATTGCCGAAATACCACAAGGAGCCGCCAGTACAGTGCGTCGAACCTACGCCAATTTCTATGGTTTAGCTCTCGTTCGAAATTCTGACAATCTTCCAGGAGCAGCCCTTGTCCTGCAAGAGTTAAGCGCGGCGGTAGATCAGGAAAAAATTGCGGCTGCTTACAACATGGTGCCAGCCCTGCGCAGTGTCGTTGCTCGTGGAAGCAACGACACTTACGGTCGTATCATGTACAAATCAGCAGCGATTGCTTTCGGTTGGCTTAGTCCAGCTAGACCAGCAACGGATGAAATCCTTAAAAACACCATGCGCGATGTGCTGGAGAATCGCAGCGATTCAAACAGCGCCGTGAATGACGCGCTGCAGCTATTAGAGATAGAGTATAATAAATAATATGAAACGTCATATCACTACATTGATTTGTTTTCTCGCACTAATTCCAGGTTTTGTTCTGGCCGCACCGGCATCAACTCCAATTCCAGCACCAACTAAACCAGGGACTCCAGCTCCAACTCCAATTCCTCCACCCACGAATAGCTCTGTTAAGGGCGATCTCTCCTACAGCCTCCAAAACCCTCTCGCCTTCGATTCCATTCAGGGCTTCATTGTAGCTATCCTCAACATCATAATTGTGATCGCGACACCGATTGTGGTGATCTTCATTATTCTGGCTGGTTTTAAGTACGTCACTGCTCGGGGCGATGTCTCTAAAGTGCAAGAAGCCACCCGAGCTCTGACCTATTCCGTTATCGGCGGCGTCCTCATTATCGGTGCGGTAGCGATTGCCGAGATTATTAAAAACTTAGTGACTGCCTTTGGCAACTAAACTATGCCCAAAACCCCTACCACTTTCTCTGAGCTAGTAAATTTTATCCTTGGCTTCATTAATATTCTTATTCCGGCTCTGTTTGGAATCCTATTTCTTTATTTGGTAATAAAAATCATCGACGCCTGGATTCTTCATGCTGATGATGATAGTAAAAGAGACGAAGGAAAGCGTATGATGATAACTGCAGTCATTGTTTTTGTGATTATGATCAGTACCTGGGGGATTGTCGCTCTCATTCGCAACTCGATCTTTGGCTAGCCAAATATTTTGTTTGTGGTATAATGGGGTATTAGTATTTGTAAAGATTTATTATGAATAAGGTATACAGCTTCGCTCTCCTTACCCTTACCATTTTGCCAGGCCTAGCCTCAGCTCAAATTACGGTAAATGGTACTGGCGGTCCATTGGCTGACATGTTACGCAATATCCTTACCTTCGGAAATGAAGTCGTCATTCCGTTCATTATTGGTATCGGATTTCTAATGTTTGTCTGGGGCATGTTCCAGTACTTCATTGCTGGTGGCGCCAGTGAAGAGTCTCGAGAAAAAGGTAAGAAGTTAATGATCAGTTCAACGATCGCTTTTGTAGTCATTATTATCTTCTTCGGAGCCATCAATTTGCTCTCTACCACTACCGGGCTCGAAGGTCAGAAAATCAAAAACGTCCCGCAGGTGACCGTCCCTCGATAATGTTATGCACACCCCACTGGGGTGTGTGTTGTTTTCAGCCTTATAATTAAGTAAACGTAGCCACGTTGTTTAATAATTACAATACTTATATGAAACGAGCAATTTATACATTAGCTAGCGCCGCCCTCTTCGCACCAGTTTTCTTAGTCAGTGCCCAAGGTATTACTGACCCAGGCGGCGGAGCCGGTGACTTCGAGCGTCTTCTTAAGAATATTCTCGACTTCATTAATGATGTGCTCATCCCGTTCATTATCGGTATCGGCTTCCTTGTCTTTGTCTGGGGCATGTTCAAATACTTCATTGCTGGCGGCTCAGATGAAGAAAAACAAAAAGAGGGTAAGAGCCTGATGATTTACGCGACGCTCGGGTTTGTGTTGATTGTGATTTTCTGGGGTGTTGTCAACTTGCTTGCCAGTAGTACTGGCCTCGAGGACGATAGACAACTTGACGATATTCCACAAGTGCCAACCATCTAAGATTCTCCTTCAAAAACACCCGCTACGGCGGGTCTTTTTGTGTATAGCAAAGTCGCCATCATAACTTTGTCTGTTACGATAGTGTTATGACGCCGCAACAGAAAGCCGTTGCCGAAGCCTCAAGTTTCGTTGACAAGCTAAACAATGTAATTTTATTTCCCTTGGTAGCACTTTTGTTAGGAGTAGCCTTCTTAGTATTCATTTATGGATGTGTCGAATATGTTTTCAAATCAGGCAATGAATCTGCTCGTGCTGACGGTATTAAGCACATCACGTGGGGAATCGTCGGTTTAGTTGTGATGGTGACTGCCTGGGCAATCCTTTCTCTCGCGACTGGTACTTTTGGTCTTGGTAATGAACTCGATTGTGCGAGTGATCCCACTAAAGCCGGTTGTAGTAACGCTTTTAATCTTCCCGATACCAAAGTAAACAATCCCTATAAATAAAAAAGAGACCCACCAGCATCGTTGCCAGTGGATCTCAAGGTTGGTTCAAAGAACAGGAATATTGTTATTACGGCTTGAACTTGCCGAAAAGCTTGTCGGCGTTGTCGCCAGCTCCTTCTTCAGCGATGAATTCGGTGCGCCTGACAGCCTCTGCGGCTGTTAGTATGCGTACCTCCACCTGGTCCACGCCCGCTGGAAACCCTTTGTTTGGCTTGAGCGTGACGAAGCCAGCAAACGGCTGCTCGATGTCGACATATTGCGTGAGCAGGCCGTCGAACCGACCGTCCATCGCCATGAGATTGCTCCCTGCTGCGATAGTGCCGCTGATTTCAGTCTTGCAGCCACGACGGACGACAATTTTGTCCTCCGTCGAGAAGGTTCCCGGACAGCCGAAGCTCGTCCCTGCGACAGCTGGCCAAGCATAGGTATATCCAGCCCAGCCTGCTGCGACTAACATCGCGGCAAGCACAACTGGCTTGCCGACAACCTTACCCTTGCCGCTCCAGAGCCAGATCGCTCCAGCGAACACCGCCACAAGAAGGACGACGAGCCAGATCGACAGGCCGGTTGAGGATCGAACAGTTTCAGCCCCGAGTCCCGGCCAAGCGGTCACATTACGTGAGAGCGCCTGATCAGGATTCATCGGCACCAGCTCCGCACCGCTCTCTTCCGAGAAACAGGCGCGGACTGAACATTCAGCCGGAGTGCGACTGAGGGAATCCAGCTTGCCAGTGGTGGGGTCGACCATATGCATTGCCGCGCCCGTGTTCGGGTCAAACGACCGACCGTTCCAAGAGTCCCCGAAGGTGCTCCAGAGCAGAGCGGTCGCGCAGACCACAATGTAGGTCCACTCAAGCCACTTGGCCCAGTCGCCCTTGCTCGGGTAACGTTCCCGCCAGATGAAAAGCATCATGGCGACGAGGAAGATTCCCCAGAACGCCAGCGGCGAATTTTCAAAACTCCAGAACGTCAAAAACGTTGCGAAGAAGAGAAAGCCGTACAGGAACGACTTGGCAATGGAGACAATCCAGAGAGGTCCCTGAAGAGCTCCGCGCACGGGGTTGTTTTTCCCGAAGAGGGCGATGAGGCCAGTAACGGCAGCTGAAGGCTGGATTATCTTCGGGCTGAGCGTGAGGAATATCACCAGCACGAGGCCGATGAGTCCGAACAGTCCGTTGACTGCCTTCCAGCCAGCGATGTTGAGCAGCCACATAAGGGTTATAACCCCCAAGCAGCCGAATATTGCGTAGCGCGCCACCTCGGTGGCGTCGCTCAGCTTCGATTTTAGCCAATTCCACATGGTCGTTGTCCTTTTCAAAACCGCATCAGCCGCCTCCACAAAGGAAGGCCAGCTTCCTTTATAGCGGTGCTTTGGTTGAGGGTCTGATTCCGGGCTACGGCATTGACGGCTAGTGAAGTACCCTTTTGGGGGAGTCCACTAAATGCCTCATCGATTCGTTTTAGAGTCGAGTCCTGCCTGATGAAAGGTAGATTGAAGCGAATCAGGTAACTGTTTGCTTTGAGACATCCAGCTTCCATTTTTTCCGTTTCATCGCCAGCCAATCCGTTGATCCCTCGCTGCATTTCCGCAGTGAAGCGTCTTAGAAAATCGACGGCTGGCTGGTTATTAACCGGAACGAGACGTTCCGATTTTTTTACCACGTCCCTACCTTTTGCGTCCTTCAAAGTTGCCGTATCGTATTCGATTCGGGAAGGTTCCCGCCGGCGCAAAATCATCTGCCGGAAGTTGTTGTCCCAGTTGGCGAAGCGTTGCTTGCCAATGAGACCAGTGCCGAGCTGAGCTTTCGCCCAAGTACGGAATTTTCCCATCAAGGCATATTCTTCGGCTGTGAGCATAAGTTCGAGGGGTTCGTAGGCGATTTCGTCCTCGATAGAGTTCTTGCCGCCATGAACCAACTTCACGATGTCGTGCGCATTGTCAGAAGGTTTTTCCTTGACGAAGAAGCCCCTGGCAATATCGAAAGCGACATACATTTCGCCCCAATGCTCTTTCACGAAGTGATAGGCATGTAGGACCAAAGATTTTTGTGCTTTATCTGCCATAACTAATATTCCTCTGTCAATGGGCGGGTTAGGCCCGTGAATCTTATTGGGAGACTTTCTCCCTCACTCGAATATCTTATCACACATTTGACTTAAAGTCAAGCAAAATAGGAGCCCCGTAGCCTTGATTTATAAGGTTATTTGGGGGTAATATACTGCATTATGGAAACCTCTCTAAAAAGAGATTTGCGGAGCAAAGAAGAGAAGCGCGCGGCAGCGTTAGCTGACTTGCGTCCACGTACCACCTTGTCGTTCTATCGTTATGTGCATTTGGAGGACCCGCAGGCGTTTAGGCGGCGTCTTTTGAGTAAGTGGAATGAGTTAGATTGTCTTGGCCGCATCTATGTTGCGAATGAAGGCATTAACGCGCAGATGAACGTGCCGACTTCCAATTGGACGGATTTCGATGCTTGGGTACAAGCGCA
This sequence comes from Patescibacteria group bacterium, assembly GCA_038061715.1. Classification (GTDB taxonomy): domain Bacteria; phylum Patescibacteriota; class Minisyncoccia; order Phycocordibacterales; family UBA918; genus OLB19. Next base: position 31,003 of record JBBTYP010000025.1, on the reverse strand, counting down.
ACCGGAGCTTAAGGGTATTCCCTATAAGCTAGCAGTGGAAGAAGGGGAGTTGCCTTCGTTCTTTAAACTGATGATAAAAGTTAAAGACAAAATAGTAGCAGACGGACTCGATGATGAATCATTTGATGTCACAAACACTGGTACGTATTTGACCGCGAGGGAGATGAACGAATATGTTGATGATCCAGATGCTGTCGTAATAGATATGCGCAACAACTACGAAAGTGAGGTTGGGCACTTTGTCGGGGCGATTACACCGAATGTCTCAACTTTCCGCGATGAGCTATCAAAAACGCCCGAACTGTTAAAAATTCATAAAAATAAAAAGATCGCTCTGTATTGCACGGGCGGTATTCGTTGTGAGAAGGCAAGTGCTTGGCTTAAGCACAATGGCTTTGAGGATGTGCGACATCTTAAAGGCGGCATAATTGATTATGCTAGGCAGGTAGAGGCTCTGGGATTGGAAAATAAGTTTAAAGGGAAGAACTTTGTTTTTGACGAACGGCTCGGCGAACGGATTAGCGATGAAATTATCGCCACTTGTCATCTTTGCAAAAAAACAAAAGCCGACACGCACTACCATTGCCAGAATCAAATCTGCCACACCCTGTTTATTGGGTGTGACGACTGCTTGAAGAAGAAAGACGGGTATTGTTCGAGGAAGTGTCAGTTGGTTGATAAATTGCCTACTAAGACCAAAAAAGTAGTGGCGCGCCACTACAACCAATTAGTTAGAAAGCGCCAAAAGTTCGAGAAGACAAGGTTGGTAAGGGTGTAATACAAAAAACCGGTCGCAAGCGATCGGCTTTTTGTGTTGTGTTGGGAGCAGGACGCGGTCTTTACAAGACCAGTACTCCAATTGGATACTTTATTTCACTTCGTTCATAAAGTATCTCAATCGGGCTTCGAGTCCCGTTGCCAAAATTAAAATACCCGACTCAAGGTCGGATATCTTAATTTCGGTGCCGGGGATGGGACTCGGTCACAAGTCACTCCCTTCAGTCGTGCTCGCGACCCCACCTCGCCGACAAGCCCTCGCTCCACTCGTCTTGTGTACCGGCTCCGGTCTTCGAGCCCCATCCCCAACTACAAAGTACAACAGCCGCAAAGCTGACGCTTCACGGCTGGTACTTTGTGCCGGGGATGGGACTCGAACCCATACGGGATTGCTCCCATGACATTTTAAGTGTCACGTGTCTACCATTCCACCACCCTGGCACATCAGTTTGTCGGTAAACTAGAAGCTCGCCGTCTCTGATTCCTCCCCCGATGCGTTGGCTGTAGACTGTGGCAGTTCGGACAAAGAATCCTTAGATTCTCGATTCGATTGTCATAGTGGTCACCGTTTACATGATCGAGTTCGAGAGGGATTCTACCATCTAGAGATTGTTCTGCCCAGCCACACAGCTCACATTTAGGCTTTTTTAAGCCTTCATGAAACAATCGTCTCTTTAACTTAAAACTCTGGAAGGTTGAATGTTTGACTAAAATATCAGACAAGAGAATTCGGGGTTGAGGTTCAAAAGTGCGGTTTATCCTCCAACCTTTTCCCGTGAAATGCAGTGTAGAAATGCTTTCTTCGTGCAACGCGCTTTTTACTTGCTCGTAATTTCCGCCCGCTGGAATAAGTCCTAGCTTTATTATCACCTCACGAATACTGTGAGAGCTTTTGACAGCAAGTCGCAGATCTTTAGTTGTCCATCTTCGAGTTCCCATATGGTACACATGATTATATTTACATTATAACAAGTATTCCACAAAAAAGTGATTTTTGTTTTTAATAAATGGTGATATAGTGTGCCGTACTGTCCTGGTGGCGAAGCGGTTAACGCTACGGTTTGCAAAACCGTCATGCGTGGGTTCGAATCCCACCCAGGACTCAAAGGTTGGTCTTGTGTTGTGTTTGCAAATATTGTAAACTCGCACAGACTAATATATGCGCCCTTAGCTCAGTTGGTAGAGCAGCTCCCTCTTAAGGAGACGGTCCAAGGTTCGAGCCCTTGAGGGCGCACAAAGGAAAGTCAGGTCAGTTTAAAGTTAATAGTGTGCGTGGGTGGCGAAATGGTAGACGCGCTGGTCTTAGGAACCAGTAGGGTAACCTGTGGAGGTTCGAGTCCTCTTCCACGCACACTGTTCGGTTTATAGAATAAATACTCTAAGTTAAACCTGATATAATTTCCATATGAAAGAAGTTGCAAATTGGCGGCAGAGTAAAAAGGCTCGTCTAGGGATCATTGTTGGTTTACTGGTAATTGTGGTTTTGCTCGGGCTTTTCTTTGAAAAATTGCGGATTTGGATGATCGGAATCGGGATTGTACTTTTGGCGGCACTGGGAATGGAGGTCTCAAATACAGATTTTGACTTAGGTAAAATGATGGAGACTGGTTCGATGGAAGAATCTTTGATTAAACGTGACACCGCTGGCAATCCTATTTTTGGTGCGACTTGTGAAGAGAATGTTTACAACTGTGGTGACTTTAAAACACAAAATGAGGCTCAAGAAGTTTACGACACTTGTCACACTTCAGAAAATATTGATCGACACGGACTTGATAAAGACGGCGACGGAGTAGCTTGTCAGAATTTACCCAAGGCAAAATAACTTTCCGAATCAGGACGTCCAATATCCTTAACTAAGCAAGAACAGTCATTATATCTTATAAGATATAATGACAGATATGGTATGAAAGTGGGGTAGGTAGTGACAGGGTGAATGCTTGAGAAGTAAAAAGAGCGGTCCTATCGACCGCTCTTTTTATTCTGTTTTGACTCGTTCATTGCTCTTTTCTATTTCACGCATTACTTCGTCGATATGTTGACGGTGTCGTTCGCCAGCGTCGAGAAAAAATTCTAGGTGGGGTATACGCTTGAGACGAGCATTGTCTTTAAGGAAGCGTCGCATTTCGCTAGCGCTACGCTTGAGGAAGATAAGAGCGTCAGCTTCACGGCCGTCAGGAATAGTGGTAAAGAAGACAATCGCTCGCTTGAGGTCGGGAGAAATATCCACGCGCGTGACGGTGATTAGAGGATTAGCGTTGGCTTCTTGTTGGATGAAGCGGGCGGCACATTCTTGAATGATGTTACCGACTCGGCCTTGGCGTTCAGACATATTATTTGTTAGGTAATTACTAGGTCGTATGGTTTCAAGATATCTCCTTGTGCCACTTCGGCGCGAGTTTCGACTTGCATACCAAATTCACCCTCGTTTACCTGCTGGACATCAGACTTGTATTGCTGAAGATTTTTTACGATACCAGTTCCGATTTCGACATCTCGTCGCAAGATGTGAACGCGTTGGTTTATTTTAATTACCCCTTCTTCTACGCGGCCCCCCAGTACGTGGGTGTACTTTTGAGTACTAAAGTGTTTGAGAATCTTGACGGCGCCGCTCTCTATCTTTTCCTCCTTCTTCGGAGTGCGGTTTTTAAGGGCGGTATTAAGCCAGTCAGACAATTCGTAGATAATACTAAATGTGTCAATCTCGACCTGTAGTCGATCAGCCAAATCTTTCGCCTGTCGTTCCACTTTTACATTAAAGCCAACAATAATAGCATCGCTCGTCGCACTTATGTTCTGCACGTCGTTGGCTGTAATGTCGCCAACCGAAGCATCGATTACCTTGACTGAAATACGGTCAGACTCAAACTTGTTGAGCTCATGTTGAATGGCTTCGAGCGTACCGTAGACGTCAGCCTTGATAAGAATTGGAATTACTGGCAAGGCCGACTTTTTGGCGATGACGTTTGGTTTGATTTGACCAAGCTTTCGCTCCGCCACCATCGCTTCCGCTACTTTCTTGTTGGCGACTGTGACAAATTTAGAACCGACCTTTGGAATTTCATTAAAGCCAACAATTTGGACTGGGGCCGAAAGTCCCGCTTCTTTAATTGATTTACCTAAGAAATCTTCCATGATACGGACTGGTGCAAAAGAATTTCCTGAGATAATAAATTCTCCGCTATGAAGTGTGCCGTCTGTGATGAGCAGGGTCGCTGTATTGCCGCGCTTTTGGTCGACGTTACTTTCTATAATTTTACCCGTGGCTGGAGCGCTGGTGTCGCCTTTAAGCTCGGCTAGATCGGTAGTCAGAATTACCAGGTCAAGGAGATCGTCGATACCAGTACCAGCTTTGGCAGAGATCGGTGCCCACGGAATGTCGCCACCCATACCCTCGATATAGATTTCGTTTTCGATAAGACTAGCCTGGGTGCGATTGATGTCAGCACCGGGTTTGTCGATTTTGTTGATAGCTATGATGTACGGTATGTCGGCTTGCTTGATAGAAGAAAGAGCCTCCAAGGTTTGTGGCTTTACACCGTCTTCTGCCGATACGATAAGTATCGCCACATCAGCTACATCAGCACCACGAAGACGCATTTGCTGAAAGGCTTCGTGTCCAGGAGTGTCTAGGAAGGTTATCGTTTCGTCGGCGCCATCTTTGGTTTTATGCTTTACCACATATGCCGAAAGGTGCTGGGTGATACCGCCGGCTTCCTTGTCCACCACATTGCTTTTGCGGATAGTATCAAGCAAGGTCGATTTGCCGTGGTCAATATGACCCATAATAACCACGACCGGCGGCCGTTTTATAATGTTTTCTCCATTGTTTTTCTTAGGCATAGTTAATTGTGGCGCAGTATAGCAGAGATTTACAGAAATGACACCTCATGTCATGATTTGGGACAATTGACTATGTTTAAGAAAAAACGCGTTTATCTTGATTATGCGGCAGCAACGCCACTTAGTGGTAGGGCCCTAAAGGCAATGAGACCATACTTGGAAAGTGATTTCGGTAACGCTAGTGCGATTCATACTGAAGGAGTGTTAGCTAGACAAGCGGTGGAGGCAGCGCGCGAGCGTATCGCTTGCGCGCTGCAGGTCCGGCCAGAATTCGTGACTTTCACAAGCGGCGGAACGGAAGCTAATAATCTAGCCATCGTTGGCACGGTAGAAGCGCTTGCGCGCGAAGGCCGGTCCTTCGCGGAGATGGAGGTGGTGACGACTGAAATTGAACATCCGTCGGTAATGAACACGATGAAAATGCTCGGGGTGCGGGGAGTAAAGGTAAAGTACGTGCCAGTTGATGAGTACGGATTAGTGCGTTTAACGGCTCTGCAAGAAATGTTGTCGGCACAGACTGTTTTGTTTTCAGTGGCCTATGCCAACAGTGAAATCGGTGTGGTGCAGAAATTGCATGCGATTAAAAAAGCCCTTGCTGCAGCGGAGAAAAGGTTTGGAACAGAAATAATCTTTCATCTTGACGCGGCTCAGGCACCACTTTGGCTGTCTTGCCAATTTGGTACACTTGGCGCTGATTTGGTGACACTGGATGTCGGGAAGTGCGAAGGACCAAAGGGAGTTGGGGTGTTGGTGAGAGGTAGAGGAGCGAGGCTCGTATCAACTCTCTTTGGTGGCGGGCAAGAAAGTGGTTTGCGACCAGGGACAGAAAATGTCGCCGGAATTGTCGGCGCCAGTATCGCTTTGCAGGAAGCACAAAAAGATTTTAAAAGTCGCGCCGAGAAAGTCAGTCAAGTGCGGGATGCTGGAATTAAATATATTTTAAAAGAAATACCGCAGGCGATTCTTAATGGTCCAAGTGGGGGAGAACGTTTGGCAAACAATATTAATATTTCCATTCCTGGTCTTGACACCGAATTCGCTACGATTGTACTTGATAAGCAGGGCTTTGCCGTTAGTACCAAGTCGGCGTGTGCTGGCGCGGGTGGGGGAGAAAGTCTTGTGGTGAAAGCTATCTCAGGTGACGCCGACCGCTCTCTAGCTACCCTGCGTCTTTCGCTTTCACCCCAGTCTACACTGGCTGATTTAAAGCGCTTAACGGCAATCTTAAAGCAACATATTAATAAAATGGCCAAATTGCCCCGCGCTTGACATATCTTCCAAAACATGCTATTATATAGCATAAGAGGAAAGAAAACAATTCAATTCAAAGGGAGTTTACGATGAAAGTTCATTTTGCCTTGATGGCAGCTGCCATCTACCTGGTCAGCCCAAGTTTGGCTCAGGCCCAGGCTTTCGAAACAGTGAGTTCGCTCACCGACAGGAAGGCCAAACTGGCCATCCTCGATGGGCAGACCGTGTGTCTGCCCGCGGCGAAGTCTGGTGCACGTATGTGCACTGGGCCGAAAGGCCTTAATTTTGTCGCGGGCAAGAAGCCCACTACGATGAAGTTCACAGCGACAGTGGTAGCTGCGAAACAGCTGGCCTCGCCGTTCAAGGTGGAGTCAGCCACCAACCCAGTCGACGAGGCGGCGGAGATCGCCTCCCTCCTGGCGCAGATGGCCAGGAAGAAGGGAATCATATAGTCTGGCCACCAGTGGCCAGACACAGAGCGCCGCTTCGGATCTTCCGGGCGGCGCTTTTTTCTTTGACTTAATATATATTTTGTTGCAATATAAACACAACCGTCACGTACTACTTATGGACGTCTGATTTATACCGACTTGATTGCCAACTGAACCGACAGTCGTGACATAATTAACCTGATATATATGCCGAATTTTCACAATTTTACATCAAAAGCTAAAGAAGCCATTAGAAAAGCCCATGAGCTGGCGATTGAGCGTGGTCAAAACCATGTCAGTCCCACCCACTTGCTGGCTGCCTTGGCGCTCCAGGACGAAAGCGCTGTTATCGCGATTTTGGATCGTCTTGATATCGATATTATTGCCTTCACCGATCTTTTACTTGAGGCCCTCGAAACACCCGAAGTGCAAAACACTATCTCTCAGTCTTATCAACTCTATTTAACACCCGAACTAGCCAAAGGTTTAGAATTTTCAGTTCAGTTCGCGGAACAATTAGGAGACTCCTATGTGGGTGTCGAACACCTTTTTGTTTCCATGCTTGAGAATCCTGGTCCAGCGGTTGAGATCTTGCAACGAACCAGTATCAAGAAAGAGCGCGTACAGGAAGTTATTAAAGAACTACGCGACCATAATATAAGCGATGCTCAATCACCAAAAAAATTCCGCACGCTTTCCAAATACACTCGCAATCTGACCAAGTTGGCACAGGAAAATAAAATTGACCCAGTGATTGGGCGCGACAGTGAGATACAGCGGGTGATTCAGATTTTGTCACGCCGGACGAAAAACAATCCGGTGTTGATCGGAGAAGCGGGAGTCGGAAAGACAGCTATCGCTGAAGGTCTGGCGCAACAGATTGTCCTGGGACAAGTACCAGTATCAATCAAGAACAAAGAGATTCTTTCGCTCGATCTCGGATTACTGGTGGCTGGGACAAAATTCCGCGGTGAGTTTGAGGAACGCTTAAAGTCAGTCATGAAGGAAGTCGAAAACTCAGCGGGACAGATTATTCTTTTTATTGATGAGCTACACACAATTGTAGGAGCAGGGCAAGCGGACGGCTCGATGGATGCCAGCAATATGTTGAAGCCGGCCTTAGCGCGCGGCGAAATCCGCGTGATTGGCGCCACCACTTTAAAGGAATACCAAAAACACATTGAACGCGATCCAGCGCTTACGCGTCGTTTCCAGCCCGTTTATGTAAATGAACCATCACCAGAAGACACGGTGGCTATTTTGCGTGGTCTAGCTGAGAAGTATGAACTTTTTCACGGCGTACGGATTACCGATGACGCCATCTTGGCTGCGGTCAATCTATCCTCTCGCTACATCACTGACCGCTTTTTGCCAGACAAGGCGGTTGACCTTATCGACGAGGCAGCTTCAGCCCTGCGTATCTCACTTGAAAATAAACCAGAAGAACTAGTGATTACAGACCGGGCAATTCGTCGGCTGGAAATTGAAAAAGAAGCATTAAAGAAAGAATTCGAAATCACTGACAACAAGAAAAAAATCAAAGACCGGATCAAAGACATTGAAGCCGAGATTGGTGAATTTCGTGAACGAACGGCCGTCCTTGAAACCAAGTGGAGTAATGAGAAAGAAGCCCTAGACGCCATTAGTGTGTTGAAGAAAGAGCTGGAAGAACTTCGCAACGAAGCCGAGTCAGCCGAGGCCACCGCTGACCTTATTCGAGCAGCGGAAATTCGCTACGATGCTATTCCTTCAGCGGAGAAGGATCTCGACGGGCAACAAAAGCGTCTGAAGAAATTGCAGCGTACTAGTCGTTTGCTTAAAGAAGAAGTCTCGGAAGAGGACATCGCACTGGTGGTTTCGCGTTGGACAGGTATTCCGGTTTCGCGCATGCTCGAGGCAGAAGTACAAAAGTTGGCCCGGATGGAAGAAGTTTTGCAGGAAAAAGTTGTCGGTCAGAATAACGCCGTGAAATTGGTCGCCGATGCAATCAAGCGTTCACGGGCTGGTATCGCAGATCCAAATCGTCCGATCGGTTCGTTTCTTTTCTTGGGACCAACTGGAGTTGGAAAGACAGAACTCTCTCGGGCGTTAGCCGAATTTATGTTTAGTGACCAAGAAGCCCTAATTCGGATCGACATGTCTGAATTTATGGAAAAGCATTCAGTGTCAAAAATCATTGGCTCACCACCAGGCTACGTTGGACATGATGAAGGCGGTGGTTTGACAGAAAAGATTCGCCGCCGTCCGTACGCTGTAATTCTTCTCGATGAAGTTGAGAAGGCTCATCCCGATGTGTTTAACGTATTGCTCCAGGTACTAGACTCAGGTCATCTTACCGACGCTAAGGGCCGCAAAGTAAATTTCAAAAATACGGTTATTATTATGACTTCGAATATCGGTTCGGAACATATCGATCGCATGTCAAACTTTGGTTTTAGTCACGATCATGGTGCCAAGGCTCAATACACCCAAGCAAAGGACAAGGTGATGGAAAGTCTGAAGCTTTTCTTCCGACCAGAATTCCTAAACCGTCTTGATGAGACTATTGTCTTTGACCTACTTACTCCAGAAGTAATTGCTGATATCGTGGAGATTCAAATGAAAGACGTAATAAAGCGATTAGAAAAAAAAGAAATAAAACTTTCGGTATCGGAAGACGTGATGAAATATCTTGCCAAAGAAGGTTATGATCCTAAGTTTGGTGCTCGGCCACTAAGACGGGTAATTCAGAGCAAGATCCTAACTCCAATTGCTAATTTAATGGTGGGTGAAGGGATGCTACGAGGCGGTACCGTAAAAGTAACGATGAAAAAAGAAGTTCTTGATTTTGAAGTTAAGAAAGTTTCTCGAGCCAAGGCAGCATCACCAGAAATGACTAAGAAGGTGGTAAGTAAAAAGAAAGAATTCGCAGCAGCGTAAAGGAAAGCCCCGCTTGGTTGTCCAAGCAGGGCTGATTGAATCAGTCGAAAATCAATTTTTTCGCAGGTCGGTTTCTCGTTGCCCATAATCCACGACGGACATAGTTCCCGGCCGAACAAATTTTCGCAATTTTTCCAGTTCGGCTAGAGTGGCCGATTTTTTGATTAGAGGGATGACTAGCTCTGAGAGCCGGTCCTTAGCCGCTCCAGCCTCGAGCGAGTTATCTGCTGCCTTCCCCCAGAGGTCGTAAACTTCTTCGGGAGTCTTCGCTTTTGCAAGCTCAGCGACAAAGACAGGATCGATTTGTTTGACCGGTGGCTGCGGCTCAGGCACCGGCTTGGTGCAAGCTGCCAACGCCATAGCGGCGAGAACAAGGATAAGCTTATGACGCCTCATTATCTATCTCCCATTTAACTACCTCACTGTGGGTAGTTTCCAGAAGTAAGGTTATCACTGTCGGTAGAAGAGTCAAGTTTGGTGGCTTCTTTACACTTTACCTTAGTGCGCTGAGTTGGAGGAGGTTCGACACTTTTGTCTGGTATAAAAACGAACCGCCCGACAAAGCGTGCGGCTCGTGGGCGGATAGACACTGTTATGCGTCATTAAATTGTTGCCAGAACTCCTTGCGGGTCATGACCGGCTTCAGCACTTCCGCGGAAGCGAGGTCGAACAAGAAGAGGGCGAACGGATGGTTGGGAAAACCCCGCTCAATCCAGTACTCAGCAGCTTCGATTGACTTCTCCTCCAAAGCCTCGAGCGCTTGGGTTTGTAGTACTACATAGCCTGGATAATCTGGTACTTCAAGTCCAGTCTCCACATTTAGAAGACCGCCGTCCTCGTAGAGCGTGCCGTCGTGGGAGTAGAGACAAGGTACTTCAACCCCAACCCATTGTTCGCGGATTGGAAATGGAGCGCCGCCAGTAGGGACAGATGTAAAGCGAATTATTCCCAAGTCCTCAATTTTAATTTGCCTCATGGTGAACTCCTGCTAATGAACACATGCCGACATTGGCAAGATGATGGAAGTTAACTCGAATACATGTCAAAAGTCAACCTGATGTCGAACTATCTATCCCAGCCTATAAAAAAAGCTTGCCAAGCAAGGTATTTTTAAACGCGTGCGCAGAACTGGAGCAGGTTCGAAACTCATGAGATGAGTTTCGAAGCTGTTTTGAGAAAGTTTACAAGTGAAGTGAAGTAAACTGTCCAAAACGGGTACTGAATATGTAATGTTCGACACTTTTGTCTAAATAAATAAAACTCCACAGATAGTGGAGTTGTGGGGTGGCGAGTAATTTCGCCACCCCGTTCGTCTGGGACTTTACTACTTCGGGTAGCCAGTGTAGTGACCGACTGCGATCACTGTAGCCGCATTCAGACACATGGTCTCGACCGGAATGGCGACGTGGTCTGAGGGCCGACGAAGCAGGATACGGCCGGTATTCTCGTCGTAAGTCTCGAGGACGCCCGTCGGGTTAAAGTTCATTCCAGCAACCGAAAGCTGGAGTGTATTGCCACGAAGCCGAATCAGTTCGGCTTTGATGACGGAGTCAACTTTTTTCTTCACCATTTTACTCTCCATTGAATGTTGGATGACGGAGATTGTGCACTTGCACAAAAGAACAATACATCATTTCTAGTGTATTGTCAATGTTGGTGCGCCGAGTTGGAGCGGGTTCGACACTTATGTTTAGTATAAAATTTACTCCTTACTTCTTAGGCGTAAAAAGATTTGGAATTACAAATGCGCGTAAGTCAGACTCTATAAAAGTTCTTTGGATGTCTGTCTTAGATATCATTGAGAGCGTTGGTTTAGTATCATTCTTTCTATCTCTAGGATCCTCAATAGAAAAGCCTACATATTCTATCTTTTTCTTGAAGCGCATTCTTATGGAGTCAATTGCTGGGACCAAGTCAGTGTCAGAACTTATAATTACTGCTGTATCGTACCTATCGTCTAAAGCTCCTATGAACAAGTCTACGACTAATTTGACATCAATTCCTTTCTCCCTGTTTTTTGTGTATCTGACTTCGTGTATACCGAGTTTACGAATTGATTCATGATCCTGAACTCGACTATCAATTGAAAGTTTTTCCTCACGCTCTCTCAATTTGCTAGTCTTTAGTTGCCACTGATTTTTGATTAGAGAAGAAAATAAGGTTGTCTGCCGAGCCATATTATTTTTTGAGTGAGGGTCTCCCTCTCGTTCGCGCACTGTCCCTACGTAGTATCTTTTACCTGAATCAACAATTTGCCTATCTCCTGCAATATGTTCCGCAAAAGCTTCAAAATCGAACTCAGTTTCCGTCAAACCCATCTTTTTTAATGTAAGATGATAAAAATTACCTCCATCGATAAAAATTTGGATTTTGTCAGACATATTGAGAAAGTATAACCCTAAACGAAAACCCGCACACTCCTTTCGGAGGCGCGGGTGACTTCATTTCCAAGTATACTAGGTTTTTGTGAAAAATCAATGAGATTGTGAATATTTAATAAATTATTCATTATTATAATTATTATGACATTTTCATCTGAATTAGTATCAAAATATCAGAAATATATGCTCAGAGTGCATAAAGTAGAAATTCCTGATTCTCAGGCGCAATTAGACTTAAAAAGTCTTTCGAATTTGTATCTTTTATTTACCGAGTCTAATGAAGAGTACGTTCAGAGACAATCTTCAAGATTGCCTTCACAATAGTATCCATTTTTTCTCGGACTATTTGGTTTGGGATTCTAAAAGTGTCGTACCCACTGTCGTCTGAATAGTGGTCCCGTAGGAAGTCACTAGCTATTTGATTTGGGTTTGTGAAGTGTTGGACACCATCTACCTCAATGTAAAGTTTCGCTGAAGGAATATGGATATCTATGTGTTTGTGGCCGTCCCAATATTCTAATTCAGCAAAAACACCTTCCGCTGTGAGCTTATCAAAGAGTAGTTTTGATTCTGGAGAGACTTTAAAAGTAGTCATTTTCTAGTAGGCGCACATGGATGCGTAATCCGCTGCCTCTCTTGCTGCGTCTACCGCTTCACTTGCGTAGCTTGATGCGTCTTCAGCTTCTGACCTTGCTGACCGTGCGTAGGAGGCAGCGTCGGCAGCTGAATCGTAGGCGTATTGCGCGTATTGATTTGCCTCATTTGTCACAGCACTGAGATATATGAACATAAGTAAGATGACTATTTCACGCCAAGACTTCTTGATAAAAATAAAAATTCTTTTCATATGTAAATCATAGCATTAGTTGCATTCAAGAGTGAAAAGAGTAGATTAGGGCTTATGATTGCTAATTGGATGAAGGTTGTAGGGGTGTTGAGTAGCGGGGCAGTAATTGCCACCGTTGTGGCTTCTGAACCAGTTTCTGGTCCGCCACAAAAAATTCCTTCACCGATAGAGAAACCAGTTCCGAAAGCACCAGCGTTACCTGAAGCACCCAAACTACCGGCTGCTCCTAAGCTTCCTGACCTTCCAGAAGCTCCGCCTACCGGAATAAAAGAAGTTAGAAATTCTCCTCCAAGTAATAGCGGATGTCATCCTAGCTATTCAGGTTGTCTCAAGCAAAATGCAGGTGATTATGACTGCGCGAGTGGCTCTGGGAACGGTCCAAATTACACTGGACCAATACAGGTATATAGCTCGGACCCTTTTGATCTTGATCGAGACAACGATGGGTGGGGCTGTGAGTAGGTCAAGTTATCCACATTGTGGTTCTTTCGACTAATACTTTTTGTACTATACTAATGTCAGGTCAAAGTTGATTGAAATCGGGATTATAAATACGTTTTGAGACTCAATAGAAGTCGGACTTACTTTTAGTAAGAATTGCGCCCGGGATTAGGAGCTAATCCGGGGAGTATCAGTAGTGACAGTCGCAACACAGGCTCACCGCACCAGCGCTCAAGCGCACATGCGAAGCAGCCACACGTGTTCATGTCATTAAGTTGATATCACATCGCAGAGACCTTCCATTACCGAGGCGGTATGGCAGATACTCGGGGACTAAACAGTATTTAAAATTTCGCCTCGGTAATGGGTGTCCGTAGCAGAAAGTAATTTATTAGATTACCTTAAATAATAAATCGCGTATATGTCAGATTTTGGACTCTTTGATCATTTCAATCGAAGTCCCCGATGTTTAAGGGCGTCTTCACCATATGAACCCACGAATTGTGGTTCGAATCATCCTTTGGATTGTTCGAATCCTCTGGGAACTGTGGCGCTAGGCGCCCTTTAGTCTTTCTGAATAATAATGAAAAAAATTAGTGAAATAGTAAGGAATGTAAGGGATGAATCTGGTTTGTCTCAAAATGATTTTGCTAGAAAAATAGGTGTTTCTTCAATTTATATTTCAAAGATCGAAACAGACCAGAAAGAAGTTTCAAAAAAATTCCTAATAAAACTAGCCGAGTTTATTGATGTGCATCCATCTGCTTTGGCACCATTTCTCTTTTTGAATAACGATATTGATGAATATAAGCTTTCGGAGATAGAAAGAAAGCTCATAAATTTAGGTGAAAATCTCCAGCTAAGTTTAATAAAGAAAAAGCTCAATAATGAAAAAATTGCGGAACATTAATATTGATAGCAAAAACATACTTGCCAAGCAGATCTCAAATGTAAAGTTGCCGCTTCCGGAAGCGAGAAGTCTAATTGATAGTGTTATTCAGAATCACAGTTCACTTTGGAAAGATAACTTGGCTCAGTCTAAACCCGAAAAGGGGAAATGGGTCCGTTCCGCCTACAAGACAGATCTAGGGAAACTCCTCAAATTAATTGATGTAAAAGTGCTATCGCATCTGGATGAAGATTTACCAGCATTTATATTTGGAGGAAGGAAAGGTATCAGTAATGTAACCGCCGCAAAGCATCTACTTGGCTTTCAGAAAGAAAGAACATTGTTAGCTCTCGATATAACCAAGTTTTTTGAAAGTGTAGAGCTTTTAAAAGTGGAGACATTTTATAAGTCCAAAAGATGTTCTCCTAAAATTTCAAAAATACTAGCTAGATTAAGTTGTGTTCCTCGAGGTTCGAAACATACACCAGAAAGTACCCTCTCGCTTGCTCGAGGGTTTTCAACCTCAACTAGACTCGCTGTATGGTCCTACATGACGGCTTTTTATCGAATCCACGATTTGGTGATGAAAAGACTTAAAAATTTCGATCCGAGAATCGCTGTTTTTATTGATGATATTGGGATTTCAGCTAGTAGAGTCCCTAAAGACTTACTTGTTGGTCTAGTAGAAGAGATTGAAAGTATTTTAAACGAAGAGTCTTCAGGTGCTTTAAGGCTTAATAAAGAGAAGACAAAGATAATGAATTATAAAGATGGAGTGAAACATCTTGGTGTTGTTTTGAATAGAAATAAACTCGTTCTCCCAAAGGACATGCAAGCTAGGCGTGACTGGCTCACATATCAGTATAAGGTGACAGGACTTGAGAAGTACAAGAAACCAATGAGAGGCTATAAAAGTTATGAGAACGTAATTAGAAAGGCAAATAAACCCCAATGAACTGACTCGAAGGGAATCACGAGCATCAAATCAAGAGAAAAGAGAGATGCTTGAGACGCTAGGTTCGACAATCGAACTATTCGATAAAAAACTCCACGTTGTAGTGCCAAATGAGCTGATTGGGTTCAAAAATGTATATAAAAAGCTTGGCAGAGAATTAGGGAAGTTCAACACCAAAAAAGCCCTTGATATACAAGAGCTTTCTGGCAAAAAAAGACAAGCTTTTTTAGACCTGTGCGCCGGGCTGGATTCGAACCAGCGAAGGCATAAGCCGACAGATTTACAGTCTGTTGTGATTGACCACTCCACCACCGACGCAATTTTATTCTTTTGTACTTTGCTCCTATTTTGAGTCTATGACTCGTTGGTTCGCAAACTCACATCACTCGTCACTCTCGACATATACTAAAGCAGTTTAGTTTATGTCTACCACCGACGCAATTTATTACTCTAAAGAGTGGCAATAAAATAACACATATGGGCCGTTTTTCAAAGTGACCACATGATATTATTATGCTTATAAGCATTATGAAACCCCTCCTCCTCACTCTCGCTCTCCTCACCATCTTTACTGCGCAATTCGCGTACGCTCAGACCAGGCAGGAAGATAAGGTAGGTGTCGGCTCTGACGGAATCCTCGAAGCAGGAAAAGGCTTCGTCCCATGCTCAGGCACTAGCTGCTCAGCCTGCGACTTCGTCGTTCTTGGTAACACCACCATTAAATGGCTTATTACCATGGCTTTTCTATTTTTCGCGGTCTTGGCGGTACGAGCTGGTATCAAGCTCGTCATCTCCCAAGGCAACCCAAGCGCACTCACAGACGCCAAAAGTAGCTTCCAGAACGCCTTCATCGGACTCGTTATTATCTTCCTGGCTTTTTTGATTGTCGATACTATTATGCGGCAACTCCTAAAAGATAAGGGGGAACTCAAAGGTTATGGCCCTTGGTCAACGGTGGCATGTTCGGAACAGGTGGATAGCACGACGGCTGCTAATCATTATGATGGGGATAATGAGTTTGTGGGAGCAACAACAGCCTACTCAGGTAGTGGTACTTCAGTCAAGGCTGTCCCTGAGAGCAGTATGACAGGCCTACGTTCAGCTGGAGTGGTGGTGGCAGATTGGAACGGGACTAATGGTCCTGGTCGAACAGATTTAACACATCCTACAGTGACGAAAGCCGTAGTTTCAATGCAAAATAAAGGAAAGTCAATGAATGATGGAAAGCCACTTTTTCAAGTGACTGCAGCCTACACAAGGAGCGTAGGCCACACTGCTGGCAGCGAGCATTATAGCGGTTCGGCCGTTGACTTCCAGCCAATAAATGGAGGGACGTATGATCAGATCATACAACTATGCAAACAAGCAGGCTTCACTTTTGTCAATGATGAAAGAAAAGCTAATCATATTCACTGTGACATGAGATATGTAAAAAAATAAGTATGAAGCCACTCCTCACTCTCCTCGCTATCTTCACTATACTCTCGGCTCAACTGGCCTACTCAGCCGAACCAAAAGTCCCTGTCAATGCCGACGGCACCCTAGCTGCCAAGAGCGGCTTCGTCCCATGCTCAGGTACTAGCTGCTCAGCCTGCGACTTCGTCGTTCTTGGTAACACCACCATTAAATGGCTTATTACCATGGCTTTTCTATTTTTCGCGGTCTTGGCGGTACGAGCTGGTATCAAGCTCGTCATCTCCCAAGGCAACCCAAGCGCACTCACAGACGCCAAAAGTAGCTTCCAGAACGCCTTCATCGGACTCGTTATTATCTTCCTGGCTTTTTTGATTGTCGATACTATTATGCGGCAACTGGTCAAAGGTGATGGCAATATTGTCGGCTATGGACCATGGAGTGAGGTGCAGTGTTCTGATCAGGTGGATAGTGCGACGGTTGCGAATTATTTTGATGGGGATACGACATTTGTGGCAAGAGTGACTGCTACTGGCGATAACCGAACATCCCTTAGTCCGACAGATGTAGCTGCAAGAGTAAATGGAATTAAGGCTACTCCACAAGTTACTGCTATGGTTAATAAAGCTCTCGACGAGATGGGAATCACTGACCCGTATTTAAGGAAAATTTATCGATCTTTAATTTCACAAGAATCATCAAACTGTACCCGCGAAACAAGTCCTGCTGGTGCGCAAGGTTGTGCCCAATTTTTGATTGCTACAGCCAGAAGCTTTGACTCAAAGTTTGAAAAAAGATTTGCGGGTAAGACAGATGCTCAGGTAGCTCAGATGTTGCGTGATGACGACACGTATAGCATTCGACTTGGAGCACTGCTTTATCGTGATGCCCTTCGTAGTTATGGAAACAACGTAGATTACGCTCTAGCTTCATACAATGGAGGTCCAGGGTCAGTCCAACCCAGTAAGTCGTGTCCAGGACTGAGAATTTATCAGTGCGATACTGCTACTGACGGATACGCTGAAACACGTAATTATATAGCTAACATAAAAGCTGTCGCTGGAAGATTGTAACAATCTTTCACCCAGGCACGAAAGTGACGCAGGTAACTCTCGCGGTCAGGAATCACTAAGTATATTTATTCACTACGTTCCAAACCTACTAAGTGTTCACGACCCTAGACATTCTAGACAGCTGGGCGGTCACGAGTTACTAAGCATAATCGTTCACTTTGTTCCGATTCTACTAAGTACTCTCGACCCCGACTCGACTGTTTTTCTCCCTAGGAATGGGGGAAAAACATGCCTGCGGCTCCCGCCCGAGCACGAAAGCAACGCAGGTTGCTTTATTGTACTCGGGCGGGCCCACGAAGATTCGGTCACTCTCATGGATAGTTTGCTTCCTTACGTCACAAACTATCTCATTCGCTCGACCCCCACTCGTCGCGGTCCTCGGCTTCATTTCATTTCGCCTGCGGGCTTCGCCGCGACTCGGTTCAAATCCTCGTGGGCCACGCAGCACAAACAAAAACAACCCTTGCGGGTTGTTTTCGGTGCTGCGGGCCCACGAGGATTTGAACCTCGGTCAACGGTTTTGGAAACCGGCATTCTACCACTGAACTATAGGCCCGTTGTGGTGTCGACCATAGTAAGCGAAAGGGGGGTGAAGGTCAACTTAGCTTATTGGAGGAAGGCTTTTACTCGGTCTAAGATAACTTCTTGATTTTTAGGTTCAAACCATTCAACTTCAGAGTCTCGTTTGAGCCACGTTAGTTGTCGTTTTGCAAACTGACGGATTTTTGTTTCCAGTTCGTTCTTCATCTGTGATTCCGAAAGTTCACCTTGAAGATATCTTGCAATGTATCGATACTCTAAACCGAAGCTATCTAGCCGGTCGTACGTGATACCAGCAGCATGAAGGCCTTTGACTTCATCAATCATTCCCGCTTCAAAACGCTCTTGTAGTCGCGCGTGTATATTTTGGTGTAAAATCTTTTTCTCCACGTTAAGGCCTAATATTAGCCAGTCATACTCAGATTCAACTTTGACTGGTTCGGGTACAACTCCTAGTTTATTTATAATTTCTAGAGAGCGGACTAACCGCCGCCGATTATCCGAGTCGATACTAACAGCTCGGTGAGCATCCTTTGCTTTTAAAATTTCAAGCAACTGCATATTATCGTAGATATCGAGTGAGGCTCGAAAAATTGGGTCGGGCGGAACTGGTGCAACCTGCATGGTGCCCCGCAAGAGTTCGATATAGAAAAAAGTACCACCAACGATAATAGGAAGACGCTTCCGTTTGAGGATATCGTCAAGCGAGAGAGTTGCGTCACGCTTAAAATCTGCTCCAGTGTACACCGTCATTGGATCAACGATGTCTATTAAGTGGTGAGGCACTCCAGCCATTTCCTTCTCGGCAACTTTCCCGGTTCCAATGTCCATCTTGGTATACACTTGACGAGAGTCAGCCGAAATCACCTCACCGTTAAAGGTTTTGGCAATTGCAATTGAAAGGGAAGTTTTGCCTGATGATGTAGGCCCGACAATGGCAATAACTTTTGGCTTTTTCATAGTAAAATTGTAACAGATAAGAATAAAAAATAGCTGGCAGCCGATGACTGCCAGACTATTATAGTTTGAATCTTCGCTCTAGCCTCTGCGGGTGCTAGCAGCCAATTTTTTTGGGTAGGCGGTGATGACTTCATAGTCCAGATCTGAAATTGCACCTTCGGCTCGCCCATAGTCTAGAAGCTGAGTAAACGTCAGCAGGGCATGAAGTTTGATACCGCTTCGCGCAAGCTTTTGGCGAGCATTGCTACTGCGGTCGATCAATACCAAGAGGGTGTCGACACAACAGTCGATTCCCCAAAAGGCAGCCGCCGCTTCAAGCTTACTGTCCGCGTTGGTAACAAGATCGTCGACCAAGAGTACCGTCTGCTCTTTATGAGGGATAACCCCATTGTTGCCAGGAATTACACCGATAATACGGCGGCGTCCAGAGACTAGGCCTTTAAGGAGCTTGGTCTCACGACTCAGCTGCAAAGGGCCACTTCCAGCTCTCATCAAAGCTTCAGCGATGGGCTCACCGGCGGCAGGTATGCCGCATATCCAATCAGCAAAGACTTTTTGCTCTTTAGTATATTGGGCCAAGGCGTTACCAAGGCAGGTAAAATGGTGTGGTTCCAAGGTGCCATCTTTTATCCCTTTAGGCCTAATACTAAGGTAAATCGGGGATAGAGGGGCATCTGGAAAGCGGTCGTGCGCTTTAAGCCTGAAACCGACCTTCGTGTCGATTTGCACAGCGCCGCTTTCGAATAGCACTTTTGCCACCGTGGTAGCACTGCCGGCTTTTGTATATGTATTCATTTGAAAGACCTCCCATGTCTATTCCAAAGGTAACTGTATCAGCATATATAAGCTTGTCCAGTTCCACTAAAGCAAAGCAGTTTAATCTTTATGGAGATTCGTCTTTTTTATAAACTGGTCTACATTCTTGGCAAGCCTAACAGTATATTTAGGCTTCCCACTTGATTGACGGGCGGTGTAAAATCTAGGAGCATAGCCAAGCGTCTCAAACATTACTTTGACATCAATTGCTAAATCTAAGGTATTGTTAACAAAATTAAGCATTTTATAGCCACGGTCGTAATAGATACTGCCATCTGTTTGTATAAGACCTCGGATACAGTGTAGACAGAAAGTCGGGTCACATTTAACCCAATCTGGTACATGGGCGTTTTGCGTGTACTTAGACCCGTGTCCAACGCGCCATGGCATATACGTGTCGAGAGTGTTGGAATAGACACTAATAATAGAGTAAGTGCTCTTGGGTCCGGGGTTTACTGAAACCTTATTTTTAGGAAATAAAGTTCCTAAAGACCGCACTATATCATTGATGATAAGAGGATATTTTGTATCACAAGTAATACGCAACCGAGTAGCTCGTTTGTTCGGCCTAGACAAATTACCGTCACCTAGTGCGATGCCGATAATATAAGCGAGGTTACATTTGTCTACTGTCATCTCGTACAATTATACAAGAATCAAGTTATCACGCTCTGTGTGCCGTGGGAGGGACTTGAACCCTCACTCCCTTGCGAGAAGCGGATTTTGAGTCCGCAGCGTCTACCATTCCGCCACCACGGCACACAAAAAACGATAGGTTGGATGAGTATATCAGAAAATCAAAAGTTATAAACAGGGACAAGAAAATGAATATGTTAGAATGATAATAAGAGTCGCAACTATCCACTTTGGGGTAAACGCTCGGAATTTTTGTTTATGGCATTTCAAGGAGATTCAATATATTGGGTAGAAGTTGAAAAGGTTGTTCCTAATCCTTTCCAGCCTCGGCGGGAGTTTGATCAGCATCGGCTACAAGAGCTAGCGGATTCGATTCGTATGTACGGTGTGCTACAACCACTGACTGTTACTCGTAACGAAATCGTTCGCGACGATGGCACTTTTTATTCAGAGTATGAGCTCATTGCGGGTGAGCGGCGCTTACGAGCGAGTCGGTTGGCTGGGGTTTCGCAAGTCCCAGTCATTATTAGAAGTGGAGAACAGACGGAACAGGAAAAACTCGAACTCGCAATTATTGAAAATCTGCAACGAGAGGATCTTAATGCGGTCGACCGGGCCTTAGCCTTTAAGCAGCTAGCTGAAGTTTTTGGTCTCTCCCATAGCGACGTCGCCCGCAAGGTAGGTCGTAGTCGTGAATACGTTTCCAATTCTATTCGTCTGCTTGGTCTTCCAGAACACATACTAGACTCGCTTCGTTTGGCTAAATTGTCTGAGGGACACGCCCGGACTCTCCTCATGCTCAATGATCGTAGGGAAGAGCAGGAAGTGGTATTTCAGGAAATTCTTCTCAAGAAGCTTTCGGTTCGTGAGGTAGAACGAATTGCGCGTAAAATCGCGACCGACAAAATTCGAAAGAAAAATCCCGATGATTTTGATGTTCATCTCATTGAAATCGAAAAGCAATTTACCGAAACTTTGGGTACTCGAGTACAGATCCAAAAAACTGATTTCGGAGGTAAGCTCACGATAGATTATTTTTCGACTGATGATCTTGAGGTGTTATTGCAAAGAATCAAGCACGAGTATCACAGCGCCAAGCAAGCCGAAGACGGTACGGAAGTTGCGGCTACTCTTACTGCTGCCACGCCACTTAGCTTAGGTAGTTTGGACAACCCGACATTAGAAACCTCTATGGTTGAGGCTGAGCACCAACCTGTTTTTACAGAAAACTCGACTTTACCAGAAGCTGTCTTTGTTCCTGAAGTGGCCGATGATATCGCTGAAGAGACGATCATAGAACCAGAGCAAGATGACAGCGATCTCTACTCAATCAATAGTTTTACAGTATAGTGTCTTGTCCGAGGGCACTTCGTATGCGCTTCCGAGCGACTGAAGTCTTAGTGAAATCTAACCATTTTTGTGATGGGTGGGCGTTTTTTCTAGTCTCAATCTCAACGATATCACCATTTTTAAGTTCGTAGTCGAGTTGCACCATTTTTTTATTCACCTTGGCCGAGGCAGTATGATCGCCGACTTCGGAGTGAATTGCGTAGGCAAAGTCAATCGGCGTAGCACCGACGGGTAAGTCGACCACATCCCCAATCGGAGTAAAGACAAAGATTCGGTTAGAGAAAAAATCTGAGTGCATGTCCTCGACAAAGTTTTTAGTTGAGTGTTGTGTCTCTGTATAAATCTGACCGATTTGCGAAATCCAGCGAGGGATCTTTTGGTGATGCGGCTCTAGCTTCACTGTCTCGATTTTTTCTGAGTTGGTGGCTCGGCCTTTAAAGGGCCTAAACAATGCTGGTATTAGAGCACTAAACATGGAGGGTTTTTCCGCCACCTTATCACTCACTTCTGGCTGCTTATATAGAATGTGTGAAGCAACACCAAACTCCGCTTCCTGGTGCATTTTAAGAGTGCGAATCTGAATCTCCATAATTACACCGTTGCCAGTAGTGACGGTGGTGTGGATTGACTGGTAGCCGTTTGGTTTAGGAAAGGCGATATAGTCTTTTACTCTTTTGGGAAGTGGTCGCCAAAGTTCATGCACAATTCCTAACACTCGATAACAGTCCTCCACGGATTTTACTACTACCCGCATTGCCAATAAGTCATAGACAGCGTTGATGTCCCATTCTTTGCGCTTTAATTTGTGATAAAGACTGTAGCGACCCTTCACTCGATAAAAGGTATGGAAATCTGCTAGACCAGATTCAGCCAAACGTTTTTGTAGTGTTTTACGTTCACGTTCTAATAGCTCCTCATTTTTTTTGGCGCGGCTATTTAGTACGGTCTCTACTCTCTTAGCTTCATTTGGATAGACATAAGGGAAGGCAAGGTCCTCAAGCTCTTTGCGTAGTTTGCCCATTCCGAGGCGGTGGGCCACTGGTACGTAAATCTCGAGTGTTTCGCGCGCAATTCGCAACTGCTTCTCGGGCGGAACATAGTGCAGTGTCTCCATATTGTGGAGACGGTCGGCCAACTTAATAATGAGAACCCGAATGTCTTGGCTGGTAGCTACAAAAAGTTTACGTAGGCTCTCGTTGTGACGGTCGGTACCATGGTATCGGACAGAGGACAGCTTGGTCACACCGTCAACCAGGAAAAGTATCTCATCTCCAAACTCGAGTCGTATGTCATCGGTAGTGATAGGGGTATCCTCTACACTGTCATGAAGGAGTCCAGCGGCAATCGTTGAGATTTGCATACCCATAGCGGCCAGCTTGAATCCAACGGCCGCGAGGTGCGTCATATAGGGTTCACCCGAATAACGCATATGTCCTTGATGCGCTTGTTCGGCATAAGTATAGGCTTTTTCAATCAACTGTTTGTCAGCATCACTGATGTGGCGAATTTGCCCAATAATTTTATCGACTCCAGTAATCATTTTTTCATTGTAGGGAGTAATGTGACTTGTGGCAAGTTTTGCTTGCAAATATTATTTAATCGAGCTATAAATATCCTGCTCAAATTTCTGAGCGAATTTTGTTCTCGAGGGGTAAGTATATGTGCAAAATATTTGACGCCGCCGGAAATCCAGCTCCAAACGTGAATTGGGGCAATACCGATCTGACTGGAGTAGACTCAAGTCTATATCCTAACGTGGATTTTGACGCCATGGCAACTAGGTCTGGCTACACTGGTCCGCAGTACGTGCGGATGGCGGACGATCGTTTGGGAGATGTGGCGACTGGCCGCATAGTCCCAGCAAAAATACCGCCGCAAAATGTCGGTCATCCGATGTTTCGTGATCGGACACAGGCACAAGACGCCGCTTCCATCGTTTCTGGAAAGGGGTACTAGACTGCCACAAAAGGGCCTGGCGCGTGCGCCGGGCTCTTGTTTTATTTTCCGCCCAGAAGTTCAATCACTAGTTCAAGAGTAATGTCCTCGGTTTTAATATTGTCAGGAATACTAATGCGTTTGAAGCCCTTTTTAAGATAGCGGCCAGATTTCGATTCAAATACGTTAACCAGTTTTTTTGTCTTTGGATTGACACCGAGCTCTTTACAGAGTTTTTCACCCTTACGCATTGATTTCGGTTCACTAAGTATCTCCAGCGCTCGTTCATAGGTGACATCATACGGATTATCATTGCCTCTAAGGGAGCGAAAATCGCCAGCGTGAGCTATGTAGGGACCAAATTTTCCAGTATTGGCAAGAACTGGCTCACCAGTTATCGGATGATTGCCGAGCTCGCGCGGCAAAGCAAGTAATCTGACCGCGAGCTCCAAAGTGACGTCTTCCGACTTGACTCCATCAGGTAGGCCAGTTCGTCTTGGAGTCACTGCCTTTTTGCCTTTTACTTTCAAAGGGGTAGCTCCTAGCTGGACGTAGGGGCCGAACCGACCGTTTAACACGTAAATATCCTCGTCACTATCTGGATGTTTCCCGATCGGGTCTTCAGCTTTTACCAGCGAGCCATCGGCCAGGCGAGCGCCATTACAGTCAGGAAAGCGTTCACAGGAAAGAAAAGTGCCATTGCGACCGAGTTTCTTCACCATGTCGGCGCCACATTCAGGACAAGGAAATTCTTTTGAGGCCTTTCCGAGGGTGGTTAGTTTTTCGATGTTTTCTTTAGTGGCTACAGCTTTATGGAACGGTATATAGAAATCTTCCAGGGTCTTGCGGTAGGTCCGGTCGCCAGTTGCAATTTCATCAAGTTTATCCTCCATCTCACTAGTGAAGTCATCGCTGATGTAATCAGCAAAATGTGTCTCGAGAAAAGTTGAGACAACGTCGCCTGTGTCGGTTGGCATCAAGGTTCGTCCTTCTTTCAAGACATAGCCTCGATCAATTATAGTTTTCATAATTGAAGCATAAGTGGAGGGACGTCCAATACCGCGCTTTTCTAATTCTTTAATCAAACCGGCTTCGGAGTAACGATTTGGTGGCTGAGTTTGCTTAGCCTCAATATCAACTGAGTCACAGTCAAGGCTGTCACCCTTAGCGATTATTGGTACTTCGACATCTTCACCTCGGGCTCGTGGATCGGCCGCGAGCCAACCATCAAAGGTGACACGAGAACCATTTACTGCAAAGTCTGGAATGGTTTCTTTAGAACCGGTCACGTTAGTGAGAATCTTGGTCCTCTTCATTTTGGCGTCAGCCATCTGAGAGGCGACTGCTCGCTGCCAAATCAACTCATAGAGTGCTTGCTGATCACCAGTGCTTCCAGCTGTATGTTTACCAAAGTTAGATGGACGTATCGCTTCGTGCGCCTCTTGAGCTGACTTACTCTTGGTTTTATAGGTGCGTCCCTCAACATAGTTTTTACCGAAGTCCTTAGCAATGAGGGTAATGATTTGTTTTTGCGCCTGCACACTCATGTTGGTACTGTCGGTACGCATGTAGGATATATGACCAGCTTCGTAGAGTTTTTGTGCCGCGCCCATGGTACGAGAGGGAGAAAAACCTAAACGAGTCGAAGCTACTTGTTGGAGCGTTGATGTAGTAAACGGTGGGCGGGGCGCCCGACTTGCCTCAGTCTCTTTAACAGCAATTACTTTCCAAGTGTGCGCTTCACCAATTTTCTTAATCCTGTTAGCTTCGGCTTCGACACGAGGTTCGCTAGTGCAGCCAAATGGAATGTTGGTTTTGTCTTTCTTTAAATTGGCGGTGAGAACAAAATAATCCTCAGGAATAAAAGCCCGAATTTCCCGTTCGCGCTCCATTACAATCCGCAGAGCGGGGGATTGTACTCGGCCCGCCGAAAGACCGTAGCGGACTTTTTTCCAAATCAGTCCAGATAGATCGTACCCGACAAGACGATCGAGGACTCGACGTGCTTCCTGCGCCTCTTTTAGGTTTAAATCTAGATCACGGGGTTTCTGGATTGCTTCCAGCACCGCGTCCTTGGTAATTTCATTAAAAGCAACTCGTTGTAGATTCGAGTTCACATCTTTTATTAGCTCAGCCACGTGCCAAGCAATCGCTTCTCCTTCACGGTCGGGGTCGGATGCTAGTAGTACCTCATCTACTTTTTTCGCCACCGCTTTAAGTCCAGCAATCACCTTCTCCTTACCCGGGGAGACTATGTATCGTGGAATAAATCCACCTTCGATATCAACGGCGTCATTGTTACTCTTCGGTAGGTCTCGTACATGCCCAATAGAGGACAACACGGTGTAGCCCTCACCCAAGTACTTTTCAATGGTTTTTGCCTTGGCAGGCGACTCCACGATGACTAGTGTCTTTTTACTCATATAATAGTTAGCTGTAACAAATACTAGGCTTTGTACATTCTGTCAAACAATAACTCACATCTACTTAGAACATCCGATGTCCTAGATTCGGGTGTTTGCTCAAATTGAGGCTGGTTAGAAAGAACAATTATAGTACTGTTAACAGTACTATAATTCAGTCTAAAACTGAGAACGGTAGATATTGTCATGAGAAGAAATAAGACCCTGCAGCTCCATCATCATGAGGAGTTGGGAAGCTTCGGTGGTGTTCATATTTAAGTGGCGGATGAGTTCGTCGCGGTGGCGGGGTTCGTGAAGGAGGGCGATAATATTTTCTTCAGTTGGGTCTAGTGGTGGGGGGGGGG
>JBBTYP010000025.1:0-4769 GCA_038061715.1 Patescibacteria group bacterium | reverse complement strand
CGAGGCAAGGCCTCGCCCACCACCTGCTCCGTCACCCCCAACACCTCCAAGATATCTTTCGCACAAGTCACGGGCGTCGCACCCAGTTTAAGGAATTGATGCGCGCCAGCCGAGGTTTTTGAAAAAATGCTTCCAGGCACCACCATCAGTTCCCGATTGTAGTCGGCGGTCAGACGGGCTGTAATGAGGGTGCCAGATTTTTCAGCCGCTTCTATTAGTAATGTTGCCTTACTAATTCCTGCCACCAGACGATTGCGTTGAGGGAAAGACCAGTCGGTGGCGCGAAAGTCTGGTGCAAATTCTGAAAGTAGTCCACCACCTGCTTCTAAAATTCGAAAGGCTAGTCGCTTGTGGCTGGCGGGGTAAATAACATCATCACCCAGTCCGCCACCAGGGATAGCCAGCGTATACAAATTATTCGCAAGGGCTGCTTCGTGTCCGAGTGAGTCGATACCAAGTGCTAGCCCAGACACAATCCCAACTGGGTAGCCTTTTAATCCAGCGATCAGCTCGTCCACTACTTGCTTGCCGTATGAGGTGTATTTACGCGAACCAACCACCGAAAGGAGAGTGATATGGGGAGGCGGCAGCACACCCCGATAATTAAGCGCCGCCGGCGGCTGCGGAATTTCCCGCAACAAAGCAGGGAATTTTGCCGTCGGCACCTCACGAATAGGAAAGGACATGAAGTAATTCTATCATTACAACTTTCATGTATAATAGTTCCATTATTAAAAGCAACGGTTAGTGGTAATTGCATCGGCGACGGGCGCTAGGGAAGGCGCCCTCTGCGATGTAAGTAAAATATATTCGCTTCCGCTCATTATTTTCACTTAATGTTGGACATTAAATTCATTCGGGAGAACGTTGACATCGTGAAGATGGCGGCGACTAAGAAGAAGATTACTATTGATATTGATCGGCTGGTGGCGGTGGATGATTCGCGTAAGGAAATCATGCAGCGGATGGAGGCGCGTAAGGCGGAGCAAAATAAAGTTTCAGAGGGTATCCCAACAACCACTGACGCTAATATTCGCCAGCAACTCATCAATGATATGCAGCTGCTTAAGACTGAGAGTCAGAAGGACGAGGAAATGCTAAAGCCAGTGATGGAAGAATGGCAGAAGTTGATGCTGCAGGTGCCCAATATACCAGATATGACTGTGCCTGATGGCGATAGCGATGCCGACAATGAAGAAGTAAAGACTTGGGGCGAAAAAACAGGGTTTTCATTTGAAGCGAAGGATCATGTGGAGCTGATGCAAAAGCACAAGCTGGTGGATTTTGAACGGGGTAGTAAGGTCCACGGTTTTCGAGGTTACTACTTGCTCGGTGATGGGGCGCGGCTGTCATGGGCGATCTGGAATTATGCCAACGACTTCTTTCAAGCAAAAGGTTTCACTCCGATTTTACCACCAACAATTGTTCGTAAAGCCAATCTATACGGTACAGGACATCTCCCCAATGAAGCTGACGATGTGTATAAGACTCAAGATGAGGACTATCTAACTGGAACAGCCGAGGTTTCAGTAATGGGTTTTCATGCCGATGATATTCTTGAACTGACACAATTTCCAATTAAGTATCTTGGTTTCTCACCCTGTTATCGGCGTGAAGCTGGCAGTCATGGTAAAGACACCAGAGGCCTTATTCGCGTCCACGAATTCTATAAGCTTGAGCAAGTCATACTTTGTGAAGCTTCGCACGAGGAAAGTGTACGACTTCACGAGGAACTGAATCGTAATACCGAAGAGTTTATTGAGTCACTTAATATCCCTTATCACACGGTGGTAAATTGTGGCGGTGACCTCGGGCAAGGACAAGTGAAGAAGTACGATATCGAACTTTGGGTACCAGGAGAAAAGACTTACCGTGAGATTAGTTCGGCTTCATATTTTCATGATTTTCAAACCAGACGATTCAATATTCGTTATCGTGATGAGGCGGGTAAGGTGCGCTACGCACACTCACTCAATTGTACTGCGATTCCAACGCCACGTATTCTCGTATCTCTGGTCGAGAATTTCCAGCAAGCTGACGGTAGTATCAAAATCCCCGAAGTATTACAGAAGTACTTTGGAAAGGAAATGATTGGATAATCTTTCTGGTGGTACAAAGCGGCAAAATACACTAACGTTCATTTCGTCGCTTTTTACGTGCTATTATTCCACCATGAAACCACGTCCGTATCGGAGCGTGAGTCCGAGCACGGTCTTGCTCATGCGTCAGATAATCGTCGGCCTTATGATAGCGGCTTTTTTCGGCATGTTAATTGTGAGTGTCTGGTATGGAACGAGAATAAACGCTTTAACCATCAGTGAAGTGACTATAGCTGGTGGAGAAACAATTGAACACAGCGAAGTGGAGCAGGTGATAAGAAATAAAATTTCTGGTACCTATCTTAGGATTGTTCCGCGTGCTTTTGCTTTTTCCTATCCACATGAAGAAATAATTACTGCCGTGTCTGCTATTTCTAGAGTTAAAGAGGTGAAGGTGATTCGAAGGGGTGGCACAGCACTTCATGTTGAATTTTCTGAATACACTCCACAGGCACTCTGGTGCGTGGATGGAGAAGTGAATGATTGTTATTTTCTTGATGAAAGTGGTTACGCTTTTTCCAAAGCCCCCGGCCTGGTTGGTGGAAGCTTCCTTCGTGTCACTGCCATCGGTAGGCAACCCCAAGAACATAACGCACCGTTTGCCGAAGAGGAGTATCGGCGATTGATTGAACTTAAGGATAAATTGGCGGCGGCAAAATGGTTTGTGAAGCAAGCAGATATTGACACAGCTGGCGACGCTTTCCTTGCTATTGTTGACGGCGGAGAATTTAAAGTCACGCTCAAACAATCGGCTGATGATACAGTAAGTAACTTGCTCACTGTGCTAGGTTCAGAACAATTTGTGCACATTAAGCCAGGAAATTTTGAATACATTGACTTACGTTTCGGGAGCAAAGTTTTTGTAAATGAGGTTACGACCGAAGTAAGTGCTTCCTCAACTCCCAACATTAGCTCTTCAGTTTCGGAAACCCATCCAGCAAATGAACCAATTATCGCTAGTGAAGAGACGATCGCTGAGGCATTAGCGGCTAGTACAACTGATGAAGAATAACTTGAGTTTTTTATAGCGACTGATAGAGTCATAAAGATGAATTTTTGGGAGAAGTTACCAGCACCATTTTTTGTGGTCGCGCCGATGGCTGATGTCACGGACGCGGCTTTTCGTAGGATGATCGCAAAGTATGGCCGGCCAGACGTGATGTGGACGGAGTTTGTGGCGGCTGATGGACTGATGCGTGCGACACCGGAAGGTAAAGCAAAACTCATGGCGGACCTTATCTATAGCGAAGAAGAGCGACCAATAGTAGCGCAGCTTTTTTCTAGTAACCCGGAGCATATGGAGGCTGCTGCCAAGCTTTGCTGTGAACTTGGCTTTGATGGTATCGATATCAACATGGGTTGTCCTGACAAGTCAATCGAGAAGCAGGGCTGTGGTTCGGCGATGATAAAGACGCCTGATATCGCGCGGGAGATTATTCGAGCTGCGAAGCGAGGTGCGGGCGAGCTTCCGGTGTCCGTGAAAACTCGCATCGGGTACAACAAAGACGAAATTGATACCTGGATACCAGCGCTGCTTTCCGAAAATCCAGCCGCGCTCACTATCCACGCTCGTACTCGCAAAGAACTGAGCAAAGCGCCAGCTCAGTGGGAGCGCGTGGCACGCGTTGTCGCCTTGCGCGATAAGCTAGCGCCGAGCACTCGCATCATCGGCAATGGCGATGTACTCTCGATGGACGACGCGCGCCAGAAGGTCGCAGGTAGTGGCGCAGACGGTGCGATGATTGGCCGAGCACTCTTTGGTAACCCGTGGTTTTTTAATCCTACGAAACGACTACCGTTTCGCTTACACGCCCTCCCAACTCACGGCGTGAATAGAGAGACGCTTCTTACCCACGAAGAAGACGCCACTGGAGTTGAAATAGTCCCGCTTCCGCAACGGCTACTGGTAATGGTGGAGCACACCAAGCACTTCACCGAACTCTTGCCTCACAAAAACTTCGCTGTCATGAAGAAACACTACAAAGCCTATGTAAATGGTTTTCCAGGTGCAGCCGAGCTAAGGCATAAGCTAATGGAGCAGAACTCTGCCGAGGAAATAGAAGTTGTTGTCCACGCATTTCTAAGCAAGACTGACTTAAACGCGTTAGACTAGTAGTGATGAGTGAGGTACTTCAAGCAAATATTTTCTTTTTAATCGCCAGCTGCGCTACAGTTGTGTTTTGTATTGTGGTGACAATGATTTTGTTCCAAATATACAAGGTTATGAAAACCGTTCGTTCAATCTTAGAACGAATCAACTCGGCCAGTGAAGTGATGGCAGAAGATGTCGCCCAAGTACGAAAGCTCGTTGCCACCGGTGGACTAGTGTCTACTGTGATGGGACTTGTCTTTGGCACCAAGAAAAAAAGACGTGCCAAGAGCGAGGATTAACATTTTGAATGAACAAAGAAGCGCGACGCGCGACTATTGTGAATTTATCCAGGTGCTTAGCATATTTCGACCCCCTTCCTAGGGGAGAAATAGGCTGCAGCGAGCTGGAAAGGAGGTCTGTATCCATACAAAACATGCAAGGATACATCAATATGATTAGACTAAGTAAAATATATGGCTAAAAAATCTGATGGAAAAAAGTCGGCGGAAGTGAAAGCCGCAAAAAAAAGTAGTGCTGTCGGCGTAGGAGTCGGACTCGGAGCGGCGGCGGTATCCGCC
>JBBTYP010000024.1:0-10778 GCA_038061715.1 Patescibacteria group bacterium | reverse complement strand
TTCCTGCTGAAAGCAGGAGGGTTTCCCCATTCGGAAATTTCCGGGTCAAAGGTTATTTGGCACCTCGCCGAAACTTATCGCAGCCATATCACGTCCTTCATCGCTTCTTGATACCAAGGTATCCACCATACACCCTTTAGTTCTGCAAGGAACGTTGCGCACCACATTGGTGTGCGTTCACTTGGCAGAACGTTTGTGCACCGCTGCACATTTTGAGTGTCGTCCGCAGATACATACTGCGGACTATGTTACGAACCCTACAAGATTCGTAACATTATTCATGTCTACCGGGGACGAAAAGACCTGAGCGGTTGCAAAACCAAACTCAATTCTTAACCCGGTAGACGTTTACCTGGGTTGTGTGCCCCGCTTGCTAAGAGGGCTACCACAACCATGCCTGGCGGGCGTCGATTCCACACCAGGACTTGCGGAGACAGACCTTATCAATCTGTCTCCTTCGAATATGCAGTTATCAACGAACCGCGTACCTCTTTGAATTTTGTGAAGAAAAAAGCCGCGACTCTCGCGGCAAGCTATTTCGCAGATGCGAGACACTTGCTACAAGACTGCTGTTTCTGCAAATAAATTCATATACGTGACCGATATCTTATAGGAAATAGAAATAAAGTCAAGCACTTAGTCTGGATTATTTGTCCCCTATCCTGTACCCAGGTTTTTCCCCAGAAACTAGTCGTTTTTCCTAGCCACATTCTTTCCGTACAGACTGTAAGCTCCAGCCGCACCACTGCCATTACAGCTAGTTTGAAGCCCTGAAATATCGAGTGCGGTGGGAAATTCTAGAGTGGCAGAAAGGGCATATGCTTGACCGTTGTTACAAATGTTAATCATGTATCCCGGTGATTGTAGTGGGTCCTCTATAATAGGTTGTGCCAGGTAGCCTTCATTGTATAAAATTCGCGTCACTGCCGCTGGGTAGGAATTGCCATTCTCGTAAGAGACGTAGCCAATTCCGGTTCCTCCGGCACCTCCGCCTATCACATTGAATGTACCGTACTCATTACGATGAAGTTCCAGGGCAACCTGAATTTGATTAAGATCGGCTCGACGCTTAGTATCTCTGGCTTTGGCCTTCGCATCACCTACCAGAGCTACCACAATACTCATGATGGTAGAAATAATAGCCACCACTACAATAAGCTCTATGAGTGTAAAACCAGACTTTCGATTCGACCCCATGCAGATATTAGTTACGTGACCTAATTGGAAGCGTGGCGTTAATAAGCTCTTGCGATGTTTTGCTTGGTACCACCGTGTCGCCAGACTTAGAAAACATATACCCAGTAAAAACAAAAAGGGCGACGGCAACGATCATCTGCACCACTGTTGCTTGAGCTGGTGTCTTGATAAAACCAAAAGATCTATCAATAAAAAATTGAGTGATGCGGGAACTTTTTTGCAATCTAGTTTGTGTTGAGGTGGTGTAATCACCTTCAAAACGAATGTCTACCATACGAGAATGATAGCATGTCACTACATCCGGTAGGTGGCGCTTTTCACTTCGTCGCGAATGCCGATTTTATCGATTATCACATTGTGTTTGTAATCAAAAAAGTCTCGGGTTAATTTGTCGTACATTCCTACGCGATACATAAGATCTTCAGATGTCATAGCCGCAAAACGAATTTCAATCCCCACCTCTGCTTCAAGCGAACGAATGGCCTTTTCGACCGCCGGGAGAGACATTTTTTTCATAGCCAACAGCACATCAAGACGCTGTTCAAAATCGCGCACGAACACCCCAGCGATACCAACGAAGTCGAGTACGCCCGCCTTACGAAGATGCTTGAGAAGATTCTTGCCGTCAATTGGCGCTGTTTCAAACAGGAAAGTTTGCAAGGCTTGAAGCTCCTGAAAATCTTTATTGAGCGTGTAGGCAATTGCTTTCATCTTTCTTTTTTTCCCAGGAATATCTATAAGAACATTCTTGGTGCGGATTACCCCCGCTTTCTCAAGCGCTGACATCTCAGTCTTGGCCGTGCGACGTACCAAGCGAGCGCGCTTGCTGATTTCATCAAAGATAAATTCTTTGGAAGGGTTAAAGAGAAAAAAGCGTAGTAATTTAACACGAGCCGTGCTACCAAACAGAATCGAAAGCGGATCAGCCATATCAGTCCTTGGATTATAACAAAGATAGGCTTTCCACAGGTATCGACAGTATGGTTGGAGCGTGTTTGAAACAAGCTCTATTAGACATCCTATGAAAACAAGGATATTCTGTGACCAGAAGGAGAACCTGTATGTCATCGCGTGAATGGTCACTGGACCAGAAAATTAACTTCCTCATCAAGAAATGTGTTGAGGGCACCATGTCGCAAGTCGAACATTCCCAATTTCAGCATTTAAGCGCAGAACGGACACGGCGCATGCGTCCAAATTTTCCGCCTAAACGCCGACGTTTCTGTCGCCATTAACCAATACCCTGGTGCCGCAAGCACCAGGTTTTATATATAAATAAACAGCCGGCGCCTAGGCGCCGGCTGTTTATTTATCAAGTAAAATCTACTTGAGAGTAACTTTAGCACCAGCTTCTTCGAGCTTAGCCTTGAGGGCTTCAGCGTCTTCCTTCTTCATTCCTTCCTTAAGTACGGCTGGAGCGCCGTCTACTGCGTCCTTAGCTTCTTTAAGGCCAAGACCAAGTGCTTCCTTTACTGCCTTGATAACAGCAATCTTCTGGGCACCGGCATCGGTAAGTTCGACAGCGAAGTCAGTCTTTTCTTCTGCCGCGTCACCGCCAGCCGCTCCGACAGCTACTGCAACAGCAGCGGCTGATACTTCCCACTTCTCTTCAATTGCCTTCACGAGAGTATTAAGCTCGAGAACGGTCATCTTTTCTACCGCTTCAATGATTTGTTCTTGTGTCATAATGATTCTTTAAGATTTTCTAATTTAGAGTCGCGTAATTCGTTTAAGATTATTTAGTCTCTGCAACTTTACTGAGCACAACAGCGAATCGCTGACGTGGTGAGTTAATCAATTGGGCAAACATACCACGGAGGACTTGGAGTGACGGGATAGACGCGATTTCAGTCATTTCTGCCTGATTCTTGAATACACCCTGGAATACTCCACCGACAATCGCTAGGTTGTTCTTATACTTCGCTGCAAATTCTTTGATGTTCTGGGCTGGAGCAATTGCTTCAGTACTGTACGCGATAGCGATTTCGCCATCGAGTTGCGGCATTTCCCCGGTGAACGCCTCACCGAAGGTTCGCTTCATGAGCGTTTTCTTGGCGACAAAGTAACCGACGCCTTTCTGACGTAGTTCTTCGCGCATTGAAGTTGTGTCGGACACGGCCATGCCGTTGAACTTCACAAATACAATTGATTCCGCTTCCCCTTTCACTCCTTCGAGCTTACTGAGGATGGTTTCTTTTTTGGCTTTCGTAATGGCCATAATAGTTTGTGAACAATTTTAATGTAAACAGACCCACGGTATGAAAAAATTCCATACCCTAGGCTTCGACCCCATTTCAAAATAGAAAATGGACCTCGGCTGGCATCCCAAACGGGACATTACCTGACTGCCTTTTCGCAGTGAGACCAACTGTCATGAGCCTGTATGCGAGACACTATAACAAAGATATGAGAAAAGTAAACGTCGGGCAAATCAAACCCGCCCTAGGCAAGACCTAGGGAAGGAAAATGTGACGTCTCTATTTATCAGAAGTTTCGCTTCTAGCTGGCTTTGATTACTTATACGGGATCTGACATTCCTCAAAGCAGTGTGCTTTTCGATTTAGAGAATACCACCGTTCTCGCCCCACTTCTTTCACAGCAACAGCATCAACCGATCTCAAAACATTTAGATGGTGCGTGACGGTCGGCTGTTTGAGCTTTAGTACCTTTGTGAGTTCGGTCACCGTCGCACCATTTTTTAGTTTCCCCAGCGCGCAAACAAGTGTATATCGACTGCGTACCCCGACCACTTTAAAACAGTCAGGGCAAAGGTGTTCTTCTTGCAAGACTGTCTTGGGGATCCATTTCGGTATTGGGTACTTTTTTTCGATTTTATAATCCATGATAGACCTAGAATACTATAGTTCCCGCCCGGGTGGAATCAGCACTGACGTCGTAGATCTCGGTCGGTGTGAGGACTACCACCCCCTTCACTACCCGACTCGGAATAGTCTCTTTAATCCACGCCACAACTGAGTCAAATACTTCACCGTTTATTTCATGACGAGCGGTGGCTTTAATTTGGAAACCCTCCAAACCTTGCCAGGCTGCGAGCGATACCCTTGGATTTTTTTCAATATTTTTCAATGTCTGGCCGAAAAAGTAGTTTACTAACAAAATGGTATCGCCTTCGATCCGAATACTCGATACCGGCACCACATGCGCTCCCGACTCGGCACTAAACGTAGCGAGAGCTTTGCCATCGGCTGCTTGCAAGATTGATAGACATTGTTGTGGGATCTTCATAAATAATATATAGATAATAATCTATATATTAGAAAACCTTTTTCATATCTTCTACTACTTGCCCACAATTAGTAATAAAAACATATAGTTTCAGTATGTTACACAATAAAAAACTACCCTTGACTATTTTGATTTACTAGAAGCCTATGGACTGGGATTGATACCCTAAGCGATAGTACTCCCACTGCAATGACCGATAAAATCAACCGGCCCGGAGGAAAGCCATGGAGCGTCAAAAACCAAGTCTCCCACAATCCCCAATCGATTAAAATAGCCCTTATCACCAAAAAAGCATATCCCACATATCCCAAACCCAATATAAATTTAACTGTCTCCTGTTTAATGTGAGAAGCGACCAAGCGTGAACTACCAACTACCATTGAACCGAAAATCAGCATGGCTAAGCCACCAAAAATCACGTCGGCGGTGAACAAATTCTCACCCAAACCATACCAGTATGTCTCTGGATACAAAATCGGTAGTGAGACAGTATAAAAGCAAGCAACCAGAAATGCCAATATGCCAATTTGTTTTTGATATCCGTGGCGCACATTAGGCCATTGTATATAGTAGCTGAAGCTGCCAATAGAGAGTGACGTAGCAAACAAAAGCGACGCTACTGCAGCAGTAATAAACGACCAGGACTGGAGTGTCCAAAGATGCAAACCCATAAAAGAAACATACCCGGCACAAAAAAGTGCTAGTAGACTAAACCAGGCTGTGGCGACAAACCATTTTTCCATTTCGCTGGGGCCAATAAATTTTGCAGTGGGTATTTCTGGCATATATCAAGATTATGAATTATTGCGGTGTCGTATGTTTTATTGAGCGATCCAATAAATCAAGATCTGGATCCACTTTCTTGTGGGGATTAAAAATCCGATGGGGGTCAAAAATTTCCTTTATTTCAGCAAATACTGCTAACATTTCTTGTGAGAACATCTTATGAAGATATGGTGTGCGAATCAGACCATCATTGTGTTCTCCGGTAATCGAGCCGTGGTATTCTCCTACCAAAGTGTACACGCGCTCCGAAAGCTCATGAATAATCTTGGTAAAGTCCGGACGAGAAAAATCCATCAATGGAATAATGTGAAAATTACCGTCCCCAACATGACCAGCGACGGTATAGAGTAGTTTGTACTCATCAAGAATCTGATACAGACGTGGCAAAAAATCTGGCAGATATTTCGGCTCTACCGACAAGTCATCGATAAACGGTGCGGTGTGTTTGCCGTGCACATGTGCGCGTAGTAAGTTAAAACTCTCCCGCCGGATCGTCCAGAATTTATTCGCCTCCGCCTTATCATGGGTAATGTGTGTTGCCACGCCATACTGAGATTTCACTGCGCGTGCCGCTCGCTTTGCGTTTTCAAATACTGCAACGTCGGATTCGC
Source organism: Patescibacteria group bacterium (assembly GCA_038061715.1). GTDB lineage: Bacteria > Patescibacteriota > Minisyncoccia > Phycocordibacterales > UBA918 > OLB19. The sequence goes on along the minus strand of JBBTYP010000024.1, from coordinate 4,938 downwards.
CAGCAAATTCTGCCATCAACACTAGCTTGGGGATTCCTCCGGTAAGGATCATTTTTATTTCTGGCCAAAAATCGCGAGCGAGTTTGAAGGGGTTTCCTCCCAACCGCCAGAATAATTTTGGAAATACTCGAATCATGACGTTAAAAGTCTTATCGTCATACGATTCAAAACTTTCGGGTTTTTCTTTTAGCACGCTATTGATAATGTCTCCCAAATCTTTTTGGTGTTTTGACCTGAGAAACATGACTACCATCCGCGACTCAAGAACTGGTTTTACCAAATCAAACGTGATCTCAGAAATAAGACCGAGCGTACCTTGCGAACCAACAAACAATTGAGTCATGTCGAAAGTGTCGGCGATCGGATTCCAGACATTCCAGATAGCGTACCCGGCTGAATTTTTGCTTACTGTCGGTCGATTGTTTTCAATTACCCTTAGATTCTGATGAATCAGACTCTCCACCCGTCGATAGATCTCCCCTTCATAGTTGTCTTGCGCCTTTTTTTCTTCTAGTTCAGACCGGGAAAGCCTGTGAAAATTATATTCAATACCATCCTGCAACACCATTTTAAGGGCCCTTACATACCGGTCGGTCTTACCGTACGTCAGAGATTTTTCACCGGCTGAATTGTTGGCCACCATACCGCCGACCGTGTTGAGTTCTCGGCTGGCGGTATAACTAGGCAGAATCGCATCGTGCTTCAAGGTTTCGCTATCAAAATCACGGTAGAAAACTCCTGGTTCGGTGACCGCACACTGTGACGTAACAGACTTGATTCGATTGAAATAGCGTAGAAAGTCGACCACAATTGAACTCGAGAGTGGACCGCCAGACATGTCGGTACCGGCACTCCTGGCTGTGAGAGATAACTGCCCACGATATTGATGGACAAAATGAATCAGGGTAAACAAATCGCCAACATGTTTTGGGTACACAACCGCCTGTGGAAAAATCTGAAAGATACTGGTGTCTTCACTATGTGCATTAAGGGTGGCACGACTCGTATCAATCTCACCTTCAAAATTAGCTGGAAATGTTGGTAACTCTTGCATGCCTTTATTCATGTCTAATGCTTGTGCTCGGCAGCTACTGTAAAGTCTCCATCAAAGATGGTGGGGTCAGCTGTACCAGTTACCTCAAGTACTCCCCAAGCGCCTTTATCAGTGCGCATAAGGGCGTGGTCAACTAGTACATATTTGCCTGGATAATCTACCGTGAATTCAACGATACTAGCTCCTCCGGCCGGAACGTTGGTGGTTTGTACGTTGTGGAAGAGTGCACCACCCATCGAGGCTTCTGGATAAACTGTGTCAAAGATTTCCCCCACGATATGGAAAGATGAATTGTGAGCCACACCACCATTACCAACATACATACGTATCCGGTCACCTACTTCAGCCTTCATTTTTCCCATGACTCCGCCCGGTCGGCCATTGAAGGTGACGTACTCCGGAATACCATCCATCATTTTTTGAGCGTCAAAAACCTGTAGCCCGCGTCGTCCAATAGTCCCGGTAGTATAGAGTTCGCCTTGCATGACATAGAATTCTTTATCAACTGCTGGCAACCCTTCTTTTGGTTCTACTAAAATGAGCCCGTACATACCGTGAGCCATGTGCACCGCCATGTTTGGTGCCGCACAGTGATACACAAACAAACCGGGATTCATCGCCTTGAAGCGAAATACTTTCGTCTCGCCAGGCGCCACCATCGAGACCGCTCCGCCACCACCTGGACCAGTGGCCGCGTGAAAATCAACGTTATGATGATGTAGACTCTCGAGGCGATTGTAGATAGTCACTTCGACGATGTCGCCTTCTTGAACTCTAAAGAGTGGGCCTGGAACCGTATTGTTAAAAGTCCAATAATTATGCGTAATACCGGGTGCGATTTCTGCCAAAACTTCGGTGGTTTCAAGGTAAAGTTCACGGAACGTCCCTCCTGCCTCAGGTGTAGTGTTTTCGTCGACCAACTGTAGTGTTCCCGATGCGGTGAGCGCTTCTAGTTCTGCCAGAAGGTTGTCTGCCGTTGAAATGGTAATCGGAGCTGGAACATCAGCAGGATCGCGGGCAATGTCTTCAACATGCTGAAATTTATCTATATTCCTAAAGAAATCAGCGACATTCTTAAGCGGTAAACCTGGACCTTGTCCTGGACCAAATGACTGCACAAAGACTGGATACTGGAGAGCGTACATTCGACCCATCGAAACCGAAATAAACATCGCGACACCGAGTATAAAAAAGAGCATCGAGATTCCCATCGGTACAGCGTGCAGTCTCCATACTAATCGGATAAAGAAAAAGAGTGCCGCCGTCACTGCCATAGCCAAACCAATTGCTTGAATTAGTGTTACTTGCAAATATCGAAGCAGCTCAATACCTCCGAGCCAAAACACCCCCGCAATTACCAGTACCGTTCCGGCAATAAAAGCTCCGACTAAGATCCACGAGAGTTTTTGTAGTTTACTAAAACTGAAGAAATTCATATATTTATTAGTTTACTATTGTTTCATCATACCACTGCACATATTTGAGAATCACTCTGAAATCCCATATCAATGAAAGTACTTATATAGATGATAATCTATATAATATAAAACTTTAATCTTTTTCGCGGTCACTTACCCACAGACGCAACGAAAGCCATCGGCAGAAAATTTCTGAGGGTGGCTTTAATTTCCATGCTCTGGTTCTGCTTTACACACTTTCTGATTTCACCCCAATGAGATTAGAGAGGAGCTGCAGGAAGCTGGCTACGGCTCCGATAGCTAATAGAGTAATTGGAAAAATAGAAAATGGTGTGAGAAGGTAAAAGAAAATCACAGTCGCGGCTGCCCACATCCCAAAACACCAAACGCAGGAAAGTAGATCAGCCAGAGTGCGGCGGGGACCAAATTTTGGTTTCTCAAGAGCAAAGCCCTTCCCTACTTTAACCACATCCCAGAACTGTTCACGGAAAAACCTTGTAATGGCATCGTAAACAAACAATCTGGTTAGTCGCCAGGTGGCGAGAGTCATGAGTACATAATCAGTCAATGTCAGCTCATCAAGCGGTATCCTAGTTTCCCCCTCAAGAATAATCGCCCCCATAATAATGAGAATGAGAAAAAACACCGAAAATACAAAATTCCAAAAATACTGGTCAGTCACTCGAATCATAAGCGATGTTGCAGATAGTATAGCATCTTGAAAAAGTTATGCAGCGGGCAGCACTTTATTCTTTCTCCAGCCATAGATTAAGTGCCCAGCGACAAATATCGCAGTAATGATCGCCAGTAACGTCATCCCGTTTTCTGCCATTTGGGCGCGGGTAGGGTTTAATAAGTTACTTGAATAGACGGAGATTCCTTGAACTAGGAAAAAAGTCAGGAGCAGAATAGGCGGCGCGACATAGAACAACCATTTTCTGAATATGCGAGCTGGAAATAGTAAGAGTACCCCAAGGATACCTGCGAGCCATTTCCCGCCGTAGAAAATTGGAGCGTATATTGCATGGTGGTATTTGTAAAAATCAAGCGCATCAGGACCTTTAAACCACTCATCATAGTTAAGTCCCATGTAATAAAGGGCTAACGAGACGACCAAAAATAGCCCTAGGTTAATTAATTTATATTTTTCAAAAAGAACTTTTTTCATATTATTGTTTATCTTTTAAGACTTGTATCATTCCTAATACCTCCTCCGTTTCTGCCGCCGTCAGGTAACCTCTCTTCAAGTAAAATTTGACTAAATCTTCCGTCGATCTGAGTAGTGTATCCTCCAATTTAAGATAGAGTGCCTTGGTTGGAATCTTATTACCATAATATTCGGCGCTTTTTATCAACAACAGCAAGGCTTGTTTGCGGACTTTAGCTAAGTTGACTGATTCAACTGTACTGATTAGTAAGGGGTAAGTTACCACTATCTCCGCTTCAATAATTTCCCCGGCCAGGGTGGTTTCAAGATCCGCTGTGCCGTCACCATCACTGTCAGTCATTACAGTGCTAAATACTCCGTCCTCATTGGAGTACTCCGCCAGCATGCTTGGTGAGGTAGAAGCGTTAGACAGGATAGTGTTTATTATCTGTGTATCACTTGCGTCTAAGCTCGCTGTGGTTAGAGTATAGCCGCCGTACTCTTCTCCGTATAACCTAGTGATTCGATCAGCACCCTTTGGGACTACGAAATATTTGGTATCACCAAATTCAAAATACTGACTACCAGGAATTTCTTGCTTAAGGGTATGTACTCCATCAACTACAGCGATGCCAGTCTGATTACCGTTCGCGTCAGTGGCGAGTAGCCGCACAGGAGAGTCGATCATCTCAACGTCATAAGAATCGTTGAATTCTGTATGTGAGGTAGAAATAAATTGGTTACTACTAGTCGTGGTACCGAGGATGAGTTCTTTTAGTAAATCTTGGACTGGTGATACTTCTGTGATGTTGTAGTGAAACCTTGGCTGACTGCTATTTTCTATATTGTAGGAATTAAGATTAACAAAATACTTGCGCTTCACTCCCCCGTAACCCTCAGCCGAACGTTGCACCACGGTAGCGTCACCATACTTGGTCAACACCGCATAGGGCTTGATCTCAGCCACAGGTGTACAGACCTGTAGTGGTCCAGCACTAAGACATCTGTCTTCCAAAATTTCCCGATATTCAAGTGCTTTCATGGTAGTAAGACCAGTCCCCACTACTTCGATAACTTCGACTCCTTCTGGCGCCATCCAATCATCAAGCTGTGTATCATGCATTCCCAAGGCATCATCTAGTCTAGCTCCATTAGCCCGAGCTGGTACTGAAATGGCGTTACCGAGATCTCGATCAAGACCATCTTCGCCACGCAGAAAACGGATATAGTCCTGGTAGGAAGTGACTTCCGAACCGTAAGTCTGACGATAAGACTCGGTCACGATCGTGTCGGTAAATGTGACCAGCGGAATATTTAAC
>JBBTYP010000023.1:12744-21852 GCA_038061715.1 Patescibacteria group bacterium | reverse complement strand
CGCCCGCGCCGACAAAGATATTATTAAAACAAAAGAAAATACCTACAAAAAGGTGGTAGTTCCTACCGCTCGCTACAGCCTATTTCTCCCCTAGGAAGGGGTCGAAATATGCTAAGCGCCGGTATATTTTCGAAATAGTCGCTACGCTCTTTTTCTCAAACAAAAAGCCCCACCAAAGTGAAGCTTTGCCTGGTGCAAGCCTAATTGCGTACACCGTTTGAACAATCTAATGAGCTAACATCAATCTCACCACTCCAAATCACTACCCCTACTCTCACATTCACACATATTGGTGAAGTTGGTAAAAGTCTGTTTGGGTTTGAGACATCTCAACTCGGCTCATCATTTTTCTATATACTCACTACTGAGTTTAGAGAAAAATTATGAGTTGGTGGGGATGTCGCTGCGTCAGCAGCGACATCCCCACCTTCACCTCAGACAACGACCTTGTCGGTCAGCCGGCCGTCGTAGGCCGCCTGGCGCAGCGTGCGGATCAAGTGAAAAATCTTGACCGCGTTGCTGGCCGTGTGGCCCTTGATCCCAGATACGATGAAGACTTCACAGCCTGCCCCCTTGCGGAGACCGACCTGATAGGCCATATCATCGACCACAATCGGTTCGATGTGTTCGGCCCCTTCCTTCATAAAACCAAGTCGGACGCAAAGATCAGTCGCGATGGCCACAATCTTCTTGCCGACCTGGTCCTCGGTGTCGGTCAGCCTGTCATCGAGCTTTTCGACTTTCGTCTTAAGCTCGTCGAAGGTTGATTGATCAACTTTGGAGTCAAGGTCGGCTTTCCTGGCCAGACCGCGCCGACTGCCAGTCGAAGCGAGCAGCACGAGGCCGAGTAGCACCAGGAACCACCACCACTGCGGCGTCCACCAACTCAAGAGAGCGGCTTCAGCAGCGCCGAGGCGTTTTTCATGGTCGGCGTCGGTGGCCTTGAGGCGGCCGATAGTACCCGATTTGTTGTCTTTACCGAACAACTGGTCCTGCAAACCACCGACGGCGGTGAGCAGCTTTTCGAGCACTCCGGTATTACTGGCCGATTGGCCAGCTGCCTTGTCCCACCGCGCCTTGTCGGCAGGGTTGGGACCGCGGTCGATCGTCACCGTCTTCGTGACCGAAGCCTGCGAACGCAGGTTGTTCAACTGAGTTCGCAACGATGCCATTTCAGCGCGGATGGACCGCACCGTCTCAGCGTCGATATTGCCGCTCGCGAGCCTACGCTCGAGCTCGGCAATCTTCGCGTCGAGCATCGCTCCACCACCGGAAGGTGCCGAAGCGACCTCAGGCTGGGTAGGTGACAAAGCAGGAGCGGTCGCATCTGGTGCATAACGCACTAGATGGAAAACCTTTCCGCGCAAGTCTTCAGCGCCGTATTGGGCGCCTACTTCCAGACCGTTCAGCCGTAGCCAAGCGGTCTTCAGGGTGTCAGCTTGCCGACAGGCTTCAGGTGCCGAAGCGAGCAGCTGGCTCGCATTGGCGTTGATGGAGCCAAGAGCCCCATCTGCCAACATGGCACCGCTCAGTTTGCGGTCGCCAAGTTGCGCTACCACTGCATCAGGCATCCGATTGGCGGTGCCGGAGCGATCGAAGTTGCAGTCGACCGTCTGCGCGAGCGCAGGCGTCGAAGCGAAAAGTAGAGCCGCGGTGGCGGCAGAACGGAAAATCTTCATGGCTTTCGCCCTTTCCTTGAGTACCGCGGCGAGTTACCGTGGTTTTAGTTGAAATGTCGATGTGCAATAGGACTTTTAGGGCCCTTTGCCCGTCCGCTTCTTTATAGCATACTTTATATAAAAAATCAAGCCCAAACAGGCTCTTAAAATAAGGATTATATAAATAATAAAGCCACCGAGGTGACCTGGGTGGCTTGAAAGAACATATATATAAGGGGACGGTGGGAAGCACCTTCGGTCGAAACCGAAGGTGCTTCCCTGTCAATCAAATCAACCCGTCAGCTGCCGCCCGGCCCATCTTGAGTGTGGGTCGGATTGGTCGGTGTGGCTGGGCAAGGGCCACTGCCACAGCCGCCCGTGCCCGAAGTGGTCACGTTCGCGGCCGAGCTGGAGCCAGCGGCGGCATTGGCATTTCCGCCGTTGCCGCCACTGGCCGAGGTTGTCACGGTGACATTGGTGCCACCGCCGCAACCACCACCCTTGCGGCAATTGTTGCCGCCGCTGATGGCTTCCGCGGCCGCGACCGTAGACACTGCCCCGAAGAGCTGCGGGATCAACGCCTGGAAGGTTTGGGCCTTCATGGTGTCACCTCCCGCCGCCCAGTTGGCGTCGCCGTAAGCACCAAGCGGTGCTCCAGCGGCGGTCGTACGGAAGACGTAGGTAACGCAGCGCATGCGGTTGTTGCCCAGGTTGGTCGATTTGGCGCCGACACAGACCTCGTGCCCGTCAGGGGCACGCGCCAGACGCCAGCCGATTGTCGATTCCTTGCCGATAAAGTCGTCCGCCTTGGCGTAGAACTTCTTGGAGCAAGGTACGACCCCTTCCTCGGCCGCCCATTTGTAGAGCGGCCTGGTCAGGGTCAGCGGACCGACCAGGCAGTCGTCCTGGTCGTACATAGTTGCCTCGTTCGAGGTCAACTCGATGGCCCCGCCGATCAGAACCCGAGCCGGTGCCGTAGCGGCCGGAACGGATACTGTTTCAGCCAGAGCTGGCGAAATTGTCGCCGTGAGGGTAAAAATACCCATCACGACGATTGCTATACGCTTGATGTTCATGGGACTTCTCCCCTTTCTTATTAGAAGTTGCCGAACGTCGTGGTCTGCGATTGTTGCGCAGGAACCGAGACGCCCGGAAGGGCGTAGAGTTTGTCACCGCAGCAGCAATCTTCCGCTAGGAAGATCAGGCCGCTGACCGTGAAGCCGGGAATCACCTGGTAGGTGGTAACCGGCTGCGGTCGAGGAGAGAGCACGACGCTAGGTACAGGCGTCAGAAGCGGGGACAAAACGGGTGTCTTGTCCTCGACCGCGTTGAGGCAGTTGAGAGACACAACGTCGATCCACTTGCTGTTGACCTGCACCTGGAGAATCTGCTCGCCAGCGCGGCACGAACGGACGAACCAGTGGAACTGGTTGCCCGCAAGCGCGCCGGTGTTGATGGATTCCCCAGCCGCACAGTCGCGCACCTTGACCTGTTCGCTGCGAACGAGCGCAAAGAACTGGCTGCTAGTGAGCGGCTGTCCGATTTCATCGCCGACGTAGTCGACGATAAGATCGAAGGCTGCCTCCGAACGGAAGTAGCTCCGAGGGTTGACCCGGAACTGTTCGAGCGAAATATTCTGTTTGTAGAACTTGGCCGTGATAAACGGCTGCTCCACCACTTCGCGCGCCACAGCAGCCGGAGCTGCCAAGGCGCCGAGGCCCACCGCCATAATGACGAGGGCGAAAAGCATACGCAATGAGCGCATGGCAAGTCTCCTTTGGCTAGGACGGCTCCAGAATGGAGCCGTCTGGGTTGAAATATGATTGAATTGTCGAGGTCCCAAAGGACAGATGGGCGTACTTTCCGCCCCAACTTATGTTTTATATCATACTTTTATGAAAAATGCAAGCCCCGCACTAATTTTACTCCGCCACCACGATACACTCGGTTTTGTCGCCTAGGGGCGCATGAATCTGCTTCCCTGGTGTGGCCGTATCTGCACAGTAGCGTACCCCAGTACTATTCACGACCTCAAGCGCCCAAGCAGTGTCGCTCTCATTACAAGTTACCTCACCATCGACTTCAGTCAGGGGTCGGAACAACGCACACACTCCAGTATAAGAACCTTCATGTTCGTTGGCGTGTTTCAAAGCAGTAACGGGAAGACTTCCAAAAGAAGCCGGGACTGTGGTCGACATTTCTTCGAGTGGTACATTCGCTTCCTCTAACCACTTCGATAAACTTTCTTTATAAAAAGTTGCCAGTATTAACAAGACTGTCATCAAACCGAGGGTAAGCGCTGCCATCAACCAGTAACGCCCTCGAACAAACTTACTCGCTACTTCGGTACTGACGGCCGTCTCGCTTAACGCCAAGTATAGATGGTACATAGCGTGGAGATTGATGATAGACATTACAGCTGACAAAGCTTGGGTCAATAACTCCCCGCCCAAAGTCATGTATCTCCCTTCTCCCACCACCATTTCCACCAGACCATATAACATACCGAATATCAGTATTAGTATGAGGGTGAGAAAGATAAAGCCAGCAATCTTACGAGCAACAACGAACCATCTTCCCTTTACTACTGCTCGACTAGCCAGTAACGATTCCATTCCCCGTTTCCCTTCTCGAACAAAAGTATATTGCGCAAAAGTGATAGCAATCGCGACGGCGACGCCCGGAATAATAAAAAATAGAAAGCCGCCAAAAACAACTAACCCAGATAGTACATAGATGAAGAGAAGCGGAAGGGCGTTTCTGACCGTCCACTTAAAGGCGGTAGTTAGCGTTTCTTCTTTACTTTTACTTGTAACCACAAACAGGGCAATCGCTAGGATGACGATATAGACAATACCCAGCAAGGTAAACATCGCCAGAAGCGGAAACGGCGGAAAGTTATCTGTCTCAGGACTGTAACCAAACCAAAACGACGCCAAGACCTCAAGTACCAACGGTACAAATAATAACGCTACCAGATCAAGCCGTGACTTGGCAAAATTCCAGCCATTTACAAAAAGTGTAGTTACTTTCGGAAGACTTTTTTGTCCGCTGGTCCTTAAATCGTGTTCGGCTAGAGTAAAGGCCGCCTCGAAGACTTCTTTTTGGTGGCCCATAGCGAGGACGGCCGATTCGATTTCTGTGCGTGACTGTCCGGCTTGGAGGCGTTCTTTGATGGCGTTTATTAGTTCAGGTGACATATAAACCATTATAGACCATTCTTAAAGCTCGCTACAGCCTATTTCTCCCTAGGAGGTCGAAATATACTAAGCGCCTGTATAAATTCACAATAGTCGCGCTACGCGCTCGTTTGTTCATTCATTAATAAAAATTAAAATATACCATACTGAAAGCGAAATTTTGAGATGATATATTTCTAGCGTACAATGCACACTGATATGTCTGAAACAATCGTGATGTCTGTCGGGGGTTCTCTCATCGTTCCGGGTGGGATTGATACCAATTTTCTTTCAAACTTAAAACAATTTATTAAAACCGAAACGGCCAACGGTCTTCGTTTTATTATTATTGCTGGCGGCGGCCGCACCGCGCGAAATTACCAGGAAGCGGCCGCTGCCGTGTCCGACCTCAACGCCGAAGACCTAGACTGGATGGGTATCCATGCTACTCGTCTTAATGGACATTTACTCCGGACTGTATTTCGTGATTTAGCCCATCGTGTCATGATTACCAACCCCGATGAGATCCTCGACGTGCCAAAGAGTGAAAAAGTAGTCATTGCCGCTGGCTATCGGCCTGGTTCTTCAACTGATTTACGCGCAGTACAAATCGCTGAGAAAATCGGCGCCACCAAAGTCATTAACCTTTCTAATATCGACTACGTCTACACCGCTGACCCCCGCACCAACAAAGATGCAAGAAAAATCGAGAACATTACTTGGGCCGACTTCCGCACTCTCATACCAACCGACTGGGATCCGGGACTGTCTTCCCCGTTTGACCCCATAGCTGCCAAGGTAGCCGAGCGTGACAAGATTGAAGTCACTGTCATCAACGGAGATAAGTTAAACGAAGTCACTAAATACCTACACGGTGAACCATTCATCGGCACCAAAATTTCCTAATCACAAAAAATTCTCTATATCTTATAAGATATAGAGAATTTTTAGGGGAGCTACTTTTCTTCTGTCTTTGCTAAAAATTCTTCGATGTTCACATTTAGTTCTTCTCGACTTCCATTATTAAAAATTGTATGGTCGGCTATGTCCATCACTTTAGCTTTTTGCATACCGTGCGGATCGGGGTCGTTTTTTTCTAGTTCTTCGTGAGCCACAAATTGCTCAAAGGAAACTTGGTCGCTGGCTGAGCGTCTTTTCTGTACTCTTTCAAATCGTAGTTGTACATCAGCATCAACTCCTAGCAACACGCCACCAGCTTTTTTTAGGTACACTGCTTCAGCCAGCGCGCGAAGTGATTCAATCACGACTTTGTCTTTCCCTTCTTCTTGCGCTCTTAGATACGCTTGTTTAACAACCGCTTCGTCGCCGTAAAGAGCCCGGAGCTCATTAGCGGTTAAACGCATTTGATTTCTAGTGACGGGAAGTCCTTGGCGCTCAATTTCCGCTACAATAAACTCTCGAGAAGAGTAGTGAGTAAATCCTTTCTCGGTCACCAAATAATCAACCACCGTACCTTTGCCTGCACCATCTGTACCAGTGATGCCGATTATCATAAAGCTACATTTAGTTGAGTCATATTAACTTGGTTCGGTCCGGGCGCCTTACAGGCGCAGTACACCTTGTCGCTCGTTTTTTTCGTCACCTCACAAACGAGCTGGCAAGGCCTTGCGAAATGGGTCCCATCCCATTTCTCACCTTTGCCTGCTCCATCAGTTCCAGTGATGCCGATTATCATAATTATTGCTTAGTTTTCTTTTTATCCTGCCATTCTTGGTAGACGACCAGGAGTGGTGAGGCGATGAAAATAGATGAATAGGCCCCAGCAATAACTCCAACAATGAGACTAAGCACGAACATATTCGTTACCGAACTACCGATGAAGTAGAGGGCTAAGAGGGCCAAAAGTACGGTCAGTGAGGTGTTGATTGAGCGACTCATGGTTTCGTCAATCGCTTGCCCGACAAGATCTCCAAATGGTTTCAAGAGGGTGTAAGTAATTACTATTTCGTCCTTGCCACCTGGCACTGGAATATTGCGACGAGTCTCAGTGCGGTTTTGCTTTAACTTCTCACGAATACGGTCGAAGATGACGATGGTGTCATTGACAGAGAATCCGAGAATCGTGAGCAGCACTGTCACGAACAAAATATCAACTTGGGCAGCGACCAATTCCCCCATCACACTCATAAACGCAATCGGCACCAAGATGTCGTGTCCCAAGACGACAATAGTCATAAACCCGTATACCCATGAAGAGACAGGTGCACCAACACCCATAAACGCAATAGCAACGTAGACGATAATCAATACCAGTACTGCCCCGATCGCCCAGACGGCCTTGTCTTTAAGTTCTTGTCCGATGACTGGGCCGATTGAGGTAAAACGGACGAGCTCGCCGCCGTCACTCACAGAAAGTAACTTTGCTTCAAGTGCCGCCCGTTCACTCTCATTGAGATCACGAGTTGTGATAAGGTAGCCTTCGCCCGCTTCACTACTAGAGTGACGAACGGCAAATTCACCAAGCGCTTGTTCTTCTACGGCTGCTTCAACGACCGCTTTTTCTGGTACGACTACGTACTTAACATCCATCAATGAACCGCCAGTGAAATCGATACCGGGCTTAATACCAAACACAGCGATAACACCTAGACACAAGGCCACGATTGCTGCGCCAATAATAAGGAAAAATCTTTTGTTTCGAATAATATACATACTATTTTTTTGTTATGCCTGTCTTGAATAACCACGGCCACAGACCAACGTCATTACGCTTTACATCAGGCAGAACCAGCAGGAGGGCACGGGTGATGGTGATAGCAGATACGATTGAGATAACGGTACCAATACCGAGCACAAGCGCGAAACCTTTGATGAGTGAATTGCCAAACCAAAAAAGAATCACAGCTGAAAGGAGTGCGGTGACGTTACCGTCACGAATCGCTGACCAGGCCCGATCAAAACCATCACGAATCGCAGACTGACTACTCTTACCAGCTAGGTATTCTTCTTTCATACGTTCAAACACCAACACATTAGCATCCACCGCCATACCGAGCGAGAGCACAAGACCGGCTAGACCTGCTGCGGTAAGTGTAACTGGTACGAGCATAAATATAAGGAGTGAAATGAGAACGTATGAAGCCAGTGCAATAACAGCAACAACACCAGGTCCTCGGTACCAAAAGATGAGGAAAAGTGCAATCAGGGTGAAGCCAAGAAGTCCGGCTTTAGTAATTTGATCGATTACACCAGCCCCGAGGGTGGCGTCGATGGTTTGGGTACTAGCGAGAGTAATCGGTACTGGCAGTGCCCCGAAGCTGAGATTCTTTGAGAGCGTCTTGGCTTCTTCAACCGTAAATTGGCCAGAGATTACCGCTGTGCCACCAGTAATAGCTTCGTTGATAACTGGTGAAGACAACAGTTCCCCATCGAGGAAGATACCTAGCTGGCGACCGACGTTGGCGCGAGTAATATCGGCAAAGAGCTTAGCGCCTTCTTCATTAAATTTCACCGTCACTAGTGGCTCATTGGCCACTTGCCCACCTTGTCCATTGGCAAACTCTAGACTAGCGGTCTCGAGGTAGCGACCAGTCAAACCAGTGTCTATATATGGATCTTCGGGTTTGATTTCTTTGCCATTCACTTTCGCATTACCGATAGCGATCGTGGTGGTGGAATTTTTTACCAGCGAATCAAGCGACTCTAGAGTTTGCTGCTCCGCCAATCTATCTGGATCGAGCAACTTAAATTCCAACAGTGGCGTCTCACCAATTTGTTTAATGGCTTCCTTCACGTCGGTCACACCGGGAAGCTCAACCACTAGACGGTTAGATTCTCGTTCAGCCACAATACTACTTTTTTCTACCTGCACTACTGGTTCTGATACACCAAAGGCGTTGACTCGACGCTCTACCACTTCGCGGAGCACAGCCATCAGCTCAGGTACTTCGGCTGGGTCGATTTTTGTGACATCGGCCTCGTAGACAAGGTGCGAACCGCCCGCTAAGTCGAGCCCTAGTTTAAAAGGCTGGCTCGGATTGTCTCCGAGGGCATTAGTGTTAATAAACCACGCGATGATGCCAACTATTACTAACACTACCGCGGCTTTAAAGAAACGTAGAAACGTCTCCGTTTGGGGCGAATTTTCTTTCATAAATACGCTCTTTTATACCATAAAACCGCTTTCTGAAGCTACCTCTGGACTAAATTGACTAGATTGCGGAGCAGAATAGCGATGGTAATGGGGCCAATCCCACCAGGAACAGGGGTGAAGAGTGCGGCCTGGTGGGCGACGTCGGGACGTACGTTGC
>JBBTYP010000023.1:0-12734 GCA_038061715.1 Patescibacteria group bacterium | reverse complement strand
CCACCAAACCCCCATCCTCTGACGTTCCCGCATCGAAAACTACTATGCCTTCTTTGACCATATCCTTAGTAACAAAGTGGGGTGCACCAATTCCAGAGATAATTACTTCGGCCGCTTTAAGGACAAAATGGGGTGAAGTATCCGCTTCAGTAAGAACCGTGACTTTAGCCCCCACTTGTCGTAAATAAAAAGCCACCGGCTTCCCTACCAGTCTTCCTTCACCAAGGACAACGACATTTTTATTTTCAAATGTTATCCCGTGAGTGCGAGCGATCTCGGCCATCGCGCCGACTACTGGCGGTAGACATGCTTTCTCACTTTTTCCATAGGAAAAACCATCTGGGTCTTTCTCGACAGGTACGGCAGCGAGAATTGTTTCTCTATCGACGTGGGCCGGGAACGGTAACTGTACCACCACGCCATCGACTTGGTGAACAACCGCCTTGATACAGGACACTGCCTCATCGGTGGTCGCTGTCTCTGGCAATTCGATTACGCGCAAGGTTATTCCCACTCGGGCGGCTTTGGTTTTTTTGAGTTCAAGGTACTTTCGCGTCTCGAAATTGGGATTGCAGGTAATAGCCGCCAAGACTGGTGGATGTGGACAAGCCAAAACCAGCGCCCTTGTTTCAGCATAAATTGATTCGGCAATCGCTTTCCCATCTACTATCATAGGCGCGAGTATACATCATTATGTGCCAGTGCGCATGATGATAGTGGCGATGGTTTTTAGAGTGATATGGATATCCAACAATAGTGAGCGACGCTCGAGATAGAAGAGGTCGTAAGAAAGCTTAGTCTTGGTTCGCTCCACATCAATTCCACCCCGCGGAACATCAAAATTATTAATCTGAGCCCAACCAGAGAGACCGGGCTTGAGAAAATGCCTGGCGTTATAGTACGGCACTTCCTTAGCATACACTGAGGCTAGGGTTGGTATTTCTGGTCTCGGGCCAATAAAAGACAAGTCGCCTTTTAGAACATTGACAAGTTGGGGCAATTCGTCGAGTCTTGTCTTACGCAAAAAGATTCCTACCTTGGTATCGACCAGTTCACTTTTAAGAGCACTGGCGCTAGAATCGCGGCCATTTTTACTGCGCAGTTTGTAGATAGTAATTACTTTATTGTATTGCCCTACCCTAGTAGTAGTATAAAAAAGTGGACCCTTATCTTCTAGTTTAATTGCCGCTGCCACAAAGGGAAACAATAAGGTCGAAGGGACCAGGAGTATCAGTGCTCCTAAAATGTCGATGGTTCTTTTAAGAGCGTCGTAGATAGCGTTACTGGATTGAGAAATATTGGCAATAAACCAATCGTACTGGAGACAGCGAATCGGCACCCGATCAAATGTATCTTCGTAGAGCCAATTGAAATCTAGGAAAGTGAAAGCGAAGTGCAAAAATGATAAATCAAATAAAGAGGGTAGAAATTTTTTAATCGCTTCACTCCGTGAGTCGGCCACAATCAAATTAATTTTTTCACGTTCAATCAGCGCCAGTAGTTTGTCCTCAAAATCAGGTGTACTTTCCAGTGTCTTTGAATCAACAATCCGAACAAAGTAATAATTATAACGATCGTTGTTGTTAATTTCATCTGCCAGTTCAATCGCTTCTTCGCCGTCAGCAATCAGAATAGCTTTGTGTTGCTGCTTGGGCGACAGTCGTGGCACTAAAGCCAGCCGCCAGGAGGTCATCAATGCAATCGAAACCACCAGATAAATGACCAAGTTGGTTTTTGGAGCAATACCAAGCGGTAACACAAAGAAAAATACCGCCGCCACTATTACGTTGATAATTTGCGCGTAGAGGATACGACTGAGAAGCAGACGCTTCAAAAGATTAGTGTGTTTGTCGTAGAGACCGAGGATGAAGAAGACCACGACCCATACCACGGTAAAAGTGAGAAAGGCCGAAAAGTGGACATGTAAACGTTCGGCAGTCGGAATTTCCAGGTAACGAAAAAGTAGCGTCAACCACAAAGCGGCGTTAAATACAAAAATATCCCCAAAAATCAACGTAAATAATTCTCTTGTCCGCTCCCCCATAATGTCTTGTTATATAACAAAATCAATCCTACAGAAGTTTTGCCCGATAGCAAGCCCGCACTACTAATTTTAAAGATGCTGGTTTCACCAGCGGCGCCTACGGCGCTTCTTGAGAAATAGTGTGCTGGCAAGCTACTATAGACGCCGCCCTGTCTCTTAGGTATGCTAAAGATACAATGGCAGTGCCACCAAAAATTATCTACCTTATTACCAAGAGCAATTTCGGCGGTGCCCAAAAATATGTGTTTGAGTTGGCGGTGGCCGCCAAAAAGCGAGGCGCTAATGTGATTGTGGCCTGTGGGGGTATGGGTGGTAAAGGAGCGCCGCTTGGTCTCTTGGCCGATAAGTTGCGAGTGGAAGATATTCGGGTGGTTCAGATCAAACACTTCATGCGTAATATGTCTTTCGGAAGCGACCTGGTGGCTTTCTTCGATGTTCTTCGGCTACTGCGTGACGAACGTCCCCAAGTCCTACACGTCACTAGCTCAAAGGCGGGCGGAATCGGTGCCTTGGCCGGTCGGCTGCTACAGGTGCCAAAAATTGTCTTTACCTCACATGGACTTACTACCGATGAAATCTGGCGGCCACGGTGGCAACGGCTTTTTATCTTTGTCGGTACCTATTACACCATCGCCGCCGCTCACGTTTCGATTATGATTTCCAGCGAAACTTTCAAACGAGCGAGAGGTTTGACTGGTATGACCAACAAGATTGTCTGCATCAAAAACGGAATCGCGCCGCTTGATTTTAAAACCAAAGAAGTAGCTCGCCTAGAATTACAACTCCATATCCCAACCGAACATGTCTTAGTCGGCGGTATCGGCGAACTGCACCCCAACAAAAATTGGTTGGCCGCCATTGCTGCTGTAGCCCAACTTCCCCACACTGTACATCTAGCTATCATCGGTAGTGGAGAGGAATACGATCTGCTCAAACACCAAGCAGAAGCCCTTGGTATTAGTGACCGGGTACATTTACTTGGTTACATCGCTGATGCTGCCACCTACGTAAAAGCCTTTGATATTTTTATTCTTCCTTCGAAAAAAGAAGGCCTGCCCTATGTTCTACTTGAGGCTGGTTTAGCTGGACTGCCAGTCATAGCGACTGACCTGCCTGGTAATCGTGACATTATCGAATCCGGTGTTCATGGATTTCTGATTGAACCAAATCATCGCATGCTAGCGACTTCACTTGAGATGTTGATCAGGGACAATGGCATGCGCCGTACTTTTGCCGCCGCTCTCCAAGAAAAAGTGATGGCCCAGTTCTCGACCGAACACATGGTAAATGAAACCTTCGCTCTTTACACCTCAAGTAGATCGGGCGCTTCGTAGCGTTTCTGGGTATAACGACTCATCCCCATCACCATACCCACCGCTACCATTTCAGTAATCAGATGCGAGCCACCATAACTAAGAAAAGGAATGGTGGTGCCAGTTACAGGTAGCAAACCAATATTCATACCGATATGAATAAAGAAGTGGGCGACAAAGAGAATCGCCACCCCTGAGGCAAACAGACGCTCAAAGTTGGTAGCACTGTTATTGGCATGATACAAGAGGCGCCACACCACTATCGCAAAAAGTACAAACAGTAGTACGACGCCGATTAATCCCCATTCCTCAGCGTAAGCTGCGAAAATGAAGTCGGTTTCGTATTCTGGTAAGAAAAGTAATTTTGACTGAGTGCCATACCCTACCCCCTTTCCTAATAGCCCGCCCGAACCAATAGCTACGGTTGATTGATAAGCATTATAGCCTGAACCTTGGATGTCAGCTAAAGGGTCAAGGAAAGTCATGATTCGTTCCTTTTGATAATCAAAAAATACCAATTGCCACATGGCCGCGAAGGTTATGATTCCAATCATAAATACAGTCAGTAGGTGCCGAAGTCTAATACCCGACACCAATACCATACCAAACCAAACCAAAAACAAGATGGCGGCCGAACCAAAGTCGGGTTGGATAAACACCAGGCCAAAGATGCAAACCGCATAGACACCAGAAATGACGATGTGTTTGAAATCGCCGATTTGTTCATGACGCTTGGCAAAATACTTCGCTAGAACCAGGATCAAAACCAACTTGGCGGGATCGGCAGGCTGGAGTGAGAAGAAACCTAGATTGAACCGACTTTGCGCTCCTAATGTCACTTCACCAATGACAAGCACCAAGGCCAACGAAGCCACCGTGGTGAGAAAAAACCAGAAAATTGTATTGCCGGTTCGAAATGAACGGTAGTCAGGAACAGCCGCCAAAATTAGTACCAACATTGCGACCGCAATCCAGAGCAGTTGTTTGTTAAAAAAATCGTTGTCTCCAATATGGGAATACATGGTAACGAGACCAAGCAGGGTAAGGCCAAGAACCGGCAAAAACAAGGTCCAATCAAAACTTGAGAAAAAAGTCCGCCACCGATACATGCTTTCAATTGTACATTTAAATACGTGAGTGTAACCCTAGAGTGAGCCTATAATTCTGGTATAAAACACAAAAGCTAGCTTTAGCGGAGGGGGGTAAAATTAGCGCCCGTCTTCGCAATCACATCGATACGGGTGGCTCCAGATTCACAAAGTGAGCCAGTGATTTGTTGGTAAATCTGCTCCAAATCACTGGTCTTGGGAGCCAAGTAAGCATTCTCTCCTTTAGAAGCTAGAGTTGCAATAAAGGCCGTATCGACACCCTTACCTAGCCCAATAGCATACACTTCCACTCCACTCTCAGCTAAAGTCTTAGCGGTGATTTTTGTTTCTTCCATAATGTTAGCCGTATCACCTGGGGCGGTCGGTAAGCCATCAGTCAAAAGCACGACTGCTCGGCGTGAGTCTGTACTGTGACGAGCTGATGCAAGCTCAGTGGCGGCAGCTTTAATTCCGGCCGCCGTATTGGTGAAACCTAGTTCGTCTACTGGATTAATGTTAAGACGACCAATAATGTCGGCGGTGCCTAGATGATTTTTCGAAAGTTCGCTGACCGTGACCGCTTCTGATGCAAAAGTCACTACCGCCGCTTTGTCTTCAGATTTTAAACTACTAACAAACTGTTTGGCTGCCAAAAGCGCATCCGTAACTGGCTGGGGCGGGTCACCACCGTCGTTGTTCATGCTACCAGAGAGGTCAATCGCCATTACGATGTCACTGGGAATTTCACAACTCCGAATCGTTTTTGAAAGTGGTTGTGGCCAAGTGAAAACAATATCTTTATTTGAACGACCTTCAAATGAGTCGATGAACGTTTGTGAGGCTGTTATCGGTTCCCCGATTGCATTAAAAAGGGTGGCCACTACTTCAATCCCAACCGCTTTTGTCAGCGCCGTATTCTCAATTGAGACGTTAAGTCTGGGTTCGGTATCAACCGCTATCAAGTCTAGACTGGTGGTCTTAAATTGTTCGCGACCAAGGGTGGTTGGCACCCATAGCTCAGCTGGCTCCACGGTAAGCTTAGTCTCTGTGATTGATTCGTCGAAGTACAACCGACCTTCAAAGATCGGGTAAATACTCTTGGGTGGCAACACGGTAGTGCCACTCTTTTCGCCTACTTTTTTATCACCCGCAAAGAATTCGAAGGTGTATTTAAGTTCTGGTGTGGCGGCGATTTGATTTTGATTTTCAATATAGGCCACCGCATTGTATTGCCCGTCCGTAATTTCAAAACTCTTAGCCCACAGGACTTTAGGTGGAGTGATAGTGGCGGTACAAATACGGACACAGGCGCCACCGCAGTCAGTTCCAGATTCAGTATTATTCATCATGGTGTCAAAGCAATCTCCTGGAGAATAGAAGTAGATTCGGTAGACACCCGTTGAAACCAGTCCTAAGATAAAGAAAAATCCTAGTCCATATTGCACTCTTCGCCAAAATGCCCACTTTCTAAACTTTTTCATTCACTCTATTGTAACAAAGAAAATGGCCGACGCCCTTGGGGGCCGGTCATTTTCAATTAAATCTCCTCAATCACTCCCTCGGCTTCCACGATGACAGTGTCGGTAAAGATGGTGCCCGCAGCGTCGCAAGCGATAGTGTACTCACTCTTAGCAGTGATCGGACCAGCTGGCGCACTGCCGCCACTAAAACCACTGACGCTAGGATCGAAGGGTGGAGTTGGCGCCAGGCCTGGACCATAAATAGAGCAACTCATACGGTATGGATTACCGACACTCCAAGCAACAACGGTGTTTTGTCCGTTTTGGACACGGATTGGGTTGGCTAAGATAGAAAGAAGTGGATCAGGCGGAGCCGCAGTGACAATGCCATTATATACATTATCACCTGGGATAAGGTTGCCTTCGGTAGTCTCAACCACTTTGCCTGGATTGCCTGAAGAGTCGATAGTAATCCGAACATTGTGGGAGCCAAACGAGATGCCTGCTGGGTCGGTGACAATTTCGCTGTCATTCTCTACATTACCAACAGCTAGCATACCTACTCCATTGCTTCTATTCACAGTTTCTCCTGGGTCAGCATAATCGCCATCGTTGTTAATATCTAATTCGAGCAGGTAATCGACTGCACTAGTAGTGTCACTACCACCTAGGTTTTGGGTGAGAATGTAAACAGTGACCTGATTGTAGGTGCTGGTAACTGGGTCGAAGGTACCAAACAAGGCTGGTTGGCTTTGACCAATAGTGAGGTTGGGTAGTTGACGGGTGGTAATGGTCAGGTTGTCGGTACCATTTCCACCTGGACCAGTACAGGTAATATCAAACAGGATACTACTATTTGCGGCTGGAGTATTAACGTTGTCACTACCGCTAGTTCCTGATGGAGTGAAGCCACTACCTGTACCTGAACAATCCGTAGCTCCGCTACTGCTCCACTGTAGAGCCACTCCGTCGCTGCTGTTGACGGTCTGGTCGGCAGTCGACCAGGCACCGCCGTTGACTGAGGCCTCGAGCACAGCGGTAGCAACTGAAGGCAAGTCGATAGTAATACTTTTCTGGGTCCAACCAGAACGAGCACCAGCGGTGTCGACCGTGCGAGCTTGGAAAGTCTGGGAGCCGCTTACCAACCAATTATGAATAGCGAATACCCCTACTCCACTTGGAACTGTAGCTGAAGTCTCATCTTGGTTACCATCCATATCCCAATCAATCTCGTAGAAAACATTGTCGTTATCTGGATCAGTGGCACTGACCGTGAAAGTAGTATCTACTCCAAACGGAGCATTGTTAGTTGGGTGTGCGATAGCAGGAGCGTTTGGTGGTTGGTTGACGATAGAGACTTGGACTTGGTCAGTATCTCCAGCCGCGCTGCCGCATTGTAGGCTATAAGTATCACTCATTGTGGCTAGAACTGACAAAGTGCCTGTCTGGCCGACCGAAACCGAGCCGCTAGGCAAATCAGCTCCATATAATGTACAGCTTGAAAGAGTAGTGTTAGATGCCTCCCATGAAAGATCTAGAGTGCTGTTTTTATTCACAGACACTGGTCCGTCACTGCTGTTAATCTTTAAATCGGTAGTTGCTCCCAATGAACAGCCAGGGCCGACTTTCCGTAATTTTTCACAAGAACTCAACTTACAAGCGGCTGGCGACCCCGCTGGTGCAGCCGTACCATCAGAACTCACAGACAACCCCGAGGCACACTGCGGGAGAGAATTAATTCCGGGTAAACGACAACTGCTATACACATTGCCCCATAGATCTGTCATATCTGATCCGTCAACATAATTCCAAGTACAAGAACTTGCCGGGGCGCCAGTACAAGTAAGCGTATTGGCGTTTGTCCAGGTCACACCAGAACCCAAATACTGAGGGCCGCTCCAAGCTCCAGGGGGTTGACTCATACCAATACCGACCAATGAGGGTGTCCAGTTAATATAAGTTGCACTGTAATCATCCCAATTGATTCCATTCCAAAGATAGCTGGAACCAATGTCACCACAACTAGCTGGAACACAGGTCGCGTCAGGCACACAAGTGCCTTTATTACCCGTGTAGCTAAAGGGATTCATTGAACAACTACGAGTGGTGGGGGTAGATCGTGTCCAGCCTCGTTCGTCTGGGGCACAGTCACCTCGTAACTCTTCCCCCGCCACACAGTTCATTCCCAGCCAGAGATCTTGGGCTCCACAGCCTAGGTCAACATTAAACGAGCTGTTCGCGACACATTCGTGTACAAATAACTCACACCTCCAGGCTGGACCAGATGGAGGAGAGAATTTAATCCTCGAAAGACAAGCACCATCTGGTGACATATCCCCTTCACCCAGTGAGCCGCAGTCAGCGTAACGATTGTTCATATGTGATAGTGGGTTTCCACCGTGGAGGGGGTCGATGTAGTTAAGCGGCTGACACTCGTAGGCACCGCGCATATCGACAAAACCGTCAATATCATTCATCGGTTCTTCCGGACCGAGTACACAGGAACTAGCGTGCGAAGCCAAAGCAACGTTGCTAGGGACGATAAACGACACTGAAAAGAACAGCCCCGCAAACAACAGTGCCACAATATACGAACGCCGCTTCTTGACTACATAAACCCCGATAGCAATAGCCAGAGCGATAATGACGACCACTAGTAGCAGATAGATACCGTATTTCATAAATATATTATTAGTGATGTTTTCGGCCGGACAGTTGGTGGGGTCAATGACCGAACAATCATAGATTGACGTGGCTTCCTCTACGATAACGCCGTTATATTTTAAAGACATCTGCAACATCGCCTGACCATACGGCTTATCTGGGGTGAAGGTGCTAGAAACCATTTCTGATGAGGTAGCAGCTGTGAGTGGTTGTTCGAAAGTATGGATGGTATTCCCTTCCGCATCCTTGAGGGTAAACATGAGACTATACGAAGAAGCTAACTTTGGCTCATGGTGTTTTAAGCAGCTGAAAATTGTCTGCTCCCCCCCAGCCGTAAACAATGTTCCTGCTAGACCTCCAAACACCATCTCGCTGGCGGGGTGTCCGGTCTGTATAAAGCGAATCGGAACAATACTTTTGCTTTCTCCTTCTTGAGTCACGGCGGTCACTTCGACCAGACCTTCACTTTGGGGCTGTATTTCATAGACAAGCGTCTTTTTTTCTCCGGCGGCTAAAGTGACGAGCCGGGTTGTTCGGTAGCGAAGCTGACTTTCATCTGAAGCATCATTGGCGTATTGACTCCACTGCAACGGTACTTTCTTTTCACTAGCGCTGGGGTTTTCGATTTCGACACTAACTGAAAGTCCGTCGGCCGCTGATTGAAACGATGTCGGGCTAGTATTATCGTAAATATCAGCACCCAGTTTTGCCGTCTCTGATCTCAGTGTGACCAGTTTGGTCGGTGCATCATTTTCAACCGTGAAGTCGGTTCGATTACCAACCACGTCACTTTTTGCGTCAAAGGTTATTGGTTCGTAGGAATCAGAACTTCTCAAGGACAACACTACGTAATAGCTACCTTCGGGGCTATCCTTCGGAATGTGCCAAGTAAATCCAAATGGCAGCTCGGTAGCAGCCCCCATGGTTAGACCTTCGGTGGGAGTAAACTGTTCTAGCAATACATCATCCTTGGCGTTATCAATATCTTTAGCGTAGTAAACCCGCGCCAAAATATCAGCCTTCAATACTGGGTAGTTATTTGTGTTCTTAACTTTACCCAGAAATTGCAGCTCGGCATCTGGTACTGTCTGCTTAGTTGACGGTTCAATACTAAAAGCAACCGAGCCAGGTTTTAGGTATAAATCACAGGTATTAGCCGTGACGATTGGTTGATTGGTGTCTGCTGCCTGGAGCGGCTCCTCCGCCCAGGCCACATTTACTTGTAATAAAAATATTGCCAAAAAGACGGTCGTCGTAATAGAGCGAAACATAAGAGAATGTTTAGAAAAACTAAAATTAAACACTTCTATAGTGTAGCGCAAAAAACAGTAAAAAAGAAAGGTGGGTCTGATTAACTCTTCAGGTAGGTGTCTAGTGAATCTTTGAGTATCTTTATGTAATTCTCGAACGATTCGCTATTTGGTTCAAGTAAGGTGAAGCGGAAGCCGTGATAAGTAGAGTTAAAGCCGCTCATGAGTGGCACCACACAGATACCAGTAGCGGCGAGAAGGTAGTAAACGAAACGCTTATCGTAGCTAAAATCGGGAGTAATTAATGATTCTATATACTCAGCCACTTCCCGATTTGTAATCTCCAGCTTCTGACTGGCTTTAAGTGCACCGTCTTTAAAAACTACAGTCATATAAAACGCTCCTTGTGGTTTGTGAATGATGAGCTCGGGGATTTCGCCAAGAATGCGGGCAGCGAGGTCGGCCCTTTTAGCATACTTTGCGGTACGAGCTTTGAGATAAGGGTAATAACGCTCATCTTTCATGACAATTGGAATCAGTCGTTGTGGCAAGGTCGTTGAACATACCTCAAGCATTTTGGCGTCGATCAGGGATTGGCAGTATTTATCAAAGTCAGCGTCTTGTGCGCGGTTGTAAAATTCTACCCAACCACACCGTCCGCCCGGCCAAGGAAATTCTTTTGACACGCCCCGCATCGCAATACCAGGGACGTCGTCAATAAACGCCGCTAGCTTCTGATACTCTACCCCATCAAAGACAAGATTGGAGTAAATCTCATCAGAGATAATAAAGAGGTTGTGCTTTTTAGCCAATGCGACAATGCGGCGCATGGTTTCTGGTGGATACACGAACCCAGTTGGGTTATCAGGATTCACGATAAGAATTCCGGTAATGTGTGGATTTTCTTCTAGCTTTCGTTCCAGCACTTCAAAGTCTGGCTGCCAACCATTGTGCGGATCAAGCGGATAGGTAATGTGTGGACTGTCGGCATTGGCAGCTTCGGCTGAAGAGTGGGTCGGATAAGCTGGGTTGGGGCCAATTACTCTTGCTGAGGGATGTAGACTGCGATAAATTTTTGAAATCGCATCACCCAGTCCGTTAAAGAAGAGGATGTCGTCTGGAGTAATTTGAATACCGCCTTCGAGGTTTCGTTCGTTGGCGATATATTTACGGGTCTCGAGTAAGCCCATCGTCGGCGAATACGCATACGTCTTGTCATCCTTCAGTGCCTCTGCCACATGTTCCTTAATCCACTCCGGCACCGTCTCCCCCTTCGCAATCGGATCACCAATATTCTCCCAGATGATGGGTTGCCCTAGCTTTTCAATATTATTGGCCACACCAACAATCTCCCGTATTTCATACACCAGATTGTCGGCCCCAGGGTGAGTAATAGTATTTCGCATGTCGCACAGTATAACAAATTAGCTTTAAAATTAGTAACCAACCTTAAATAATGTCCAGCATTAAGTACTGGACAGTATGAGCCTGCCTACAGAAAAAGCCCCGCTTACGCGAGACTTTATCTTAGGAGTGGTGCAGCTCGCTACAGCCTATTTCTCCCTTAGCGGTCGAAATATGCTAAGCGCCTGCATAAATTCACAATAGTCGCCTTCGGCTCGTTTGTTCATTTATTAAATGCTTGACCTGGAAATTAAGGAAGCTTTAGCTGACTATAATTTCGGGAATACCCTTGTGGTGAAAGTTGGTGCTTTTCGCTGCCAACCCTACTGCTTGTAGCACCTAAAACAAAAGACACCTTCATGGTGTCTTTTGTTTTAGGAGTATTAAATGCTTTAAGTTGGCGCCTACCTATTCTTCCGCTTGCGCAGTACCTTCAGCGATGGAGGGCTTAACTTCCGTGTTCGGAATGAGAACGGGTGTACCCCCTCCGCTTAAGCACCAACTTAAAACTTTCAATATTTTGTTTGTCATTGATTCAACCGTGTGACATAGTCCCAACTTGATTAAGTTGGGGATGGTCGGGATGGTAGGTATCGCACCTACGAGGATACGATTATTTCACGGTGACAATTGCCCACCATTACTGATTATCCTCTGCAGGATACCAAAGCGCATATAGCTACAGTGATACCCACACCCCGTCGTAACCATGTCACGCGGTTGAAATATGCATATTCGATTTTGTTTGTGTTTTGTAAGAAGGGTGCGAGTACTTTACTCGCGAACTTCAAAGAACGAAGGAATGCAGCAGTACCTCGGAGAACAGAAGCACTGCTGCACCCTGGAGCCGGGCAGGCACAGATCGGGAGGGGTTGTCGTCACTGTTCAAGCCGGGAAAGCAGCGGTCGCTGGACAGGATTGGCATTAAGGGAACCAACCAACGACCGCTGCCAGGTAGGCGGACTCACTTGGGAGGTCATCCGCTTCCCTTCTTACAAAACACAAACTTCAGGTAAACTTTTAAACTCAAAATGTGCAGTTTCTTCTGCACGAGACAGAATTGAAATTAGTTCGAGGCGGTCGAGGAAAATGATTGGAGCGGGACCTAAGTCCAGCGACAAACATTTTACCGATGACCAACAAAGAAATAATTCAATTCTGCTTCGTGTGATACACAACGTTCCTTGCAGAACATACGTCCAATTAGTACACCTCAGCTACACACATTACTGTGCTTACACTTAGTGCCTATCAACCAGATAATCTCTCTGGGGACTTAATGATACCTCATCTTAGAGTTGGCTTCCCGCTTAGATGCTTTCAGCGGTTATCCATTCCGAACATAGCTACTCGGCAATGCACCTGGCGGTACAGCCGATAGACCAGAGGTTCGTTCATCCCGGTCCTCTCGTACTAGGGACAAATCTCTTCAAGTATCGACGCCTGCAGTAGATAGGAGACCAACCTGTCTCACGACGGTCTAAACCCAGCTCACGTAACTTTTTAAATGG
>JBBTYP010000022.1:0-18833 GCA_038061715.1 Patescibacteria group bacterium | reverse complement strand
CAGAGTCAGGACAGGGTCCAGGTATCAGCTCTGAGGATGGACAAGGAAACTTGGGACAATCAAACACAACCAACCAAATAAAAGAGCAAATAAATCAGATTACTAGCCCCCAACAGTTGCAAGAGATCTTAAACGAAACCGTTAAAGCCATTGAGGGTATTACTGAGGATCTCACTATTGTGGGTCCACCGACAGTAATACCTGAGACCACCACCGCGCTCGTTAAATGGACGACTGACCGTGAGTCAACTTCCGAAGTAGTCTTTTCTCCTTCGGATAGCTTTGACGGTACCAATTACCAATATAGTCAGGCATCGACCGATGGCAACACTACCGATCACGAAGTGCGGCTTATCGGTCTTGATCCGTTTACCGACTATAGCTTTAAAGTAAAGTCGAAGGATACTTACGGTATAGCCGGAGAGAGTCGCAACTTTACTTTCCAAACTAAGGCTTCAGCCCCTGATATTCGAAATTTGCGGGTGGTTAAAGTGGAAGAAAATGCTGCCACTTTAGCCTGGGAGACAACAGTGCCAGCTAAGGCTTTGGTTGAATATCAAGATCAAACCACCGGGGCCCAGAGTTCAGTTGGACGACCGACGTTGGCTACGACACATCAAATGCGACTTAGCGACCTTACCTTAGGTACTCGCTATGTAGCCTTTGTGACTTCAGAAAACGCTGGTGGTGATCGAGTGAAGAGTCAGCCGATTCAGTTCATCACAGTAAAGGATATAGCGCCACCGATTATTACTAACGTCACCAACGAATCAACCCTTTTCCCTGGTGGCGAATCGCGTGTCCAGACTATTGTGGAATGGGATACTGATGAACCATCAAGTTGTCTGATGACCTACCAAGAAGGTGTAGCTGGCGGAACCGATCCTTTTACAATTGAAAAAGAGCAAGTTGAATACAACACCAGCCATGTGCAAGTAGTAGTGGATTTTGCTCCCGCCACGGTGTACCAATTTTATCTTGATTGTACCGACGATGCTGGTAACAGTGTGAAATCTGAGAATTTCGTACTCTTTACCCCAATTCAAGAGAAAAACATCATTGACCTTATCCTGGAGAACTTTGAAAGTACCTTCGGTTGGGTCAAGAACATTCGCAATTAGCCAATATTTTGGAACATTTCGTTGTCGCTACGTATACAGACTACTCACCGTACAAGGAGTACGGCTCGGTCGTCTATATACTAGGCTCCTAGAACCGTCCTCAAAATCTCGGCTAATTGAACCAAGTCATTTTTTCGCTAGCGCCGCTTAGACGTAGTTGTTGGAAATACTCTTGGGGTGAACTCCATACCAAACTAAGCTTAGTTCATTTTGTACTAGTGAATACACAATTTATTCTCAATATCTTATAAGACATCGAGAAGTAATTTCTTTATGTTTGGATTAGTGATTTCATTTTGTGGATGAGTAAGTAAAAGTAAAAAATAAAATGTCATAATACTGACATGGCTAAACCGCTCATTGTTTGTCGGGATCTTTCGATAATCTACAATAAGGGAAAATCGAACGAGTTTAAGGCGCTGCAAGGCGTTAATACTGACATCTTTGAAGGTGAATATATTATTCTCTTCGGTCCCTCAGGCTGCGGTAAATCCACCCTGATGTACTCCATCCAAGGTTCTCTGCCACCGGGTGAGGGTACGCTTCTGATCAAGGGCGATGATATTTACTCCTACCCACCATCTGAGCGAGTGTACTTCCAACGGTACGTGATGGGAATTATTTTCCAGTCGTTCAACCTGATTGGTTCGCTGTCGGTGCTTGATAACGTCGCTTTACCGATGATTTTTTGTGATGTTGATAAGACTACGCGCAATCGTCGGGCGCAATCTCTATTGGATCGTTTTGGGGTAGGACATGTGGCAGATAAAATTCCAGCCATGCTTTCGGGTGGTCAGCAGCAACGTGTGTCAGTAGCTAGATCGATGGTTAACGATCCAAAGATTCTATTGGCCGATGAACCAACTGGTAACCTCGACTCCATTTCGACTCAGCAAGTGATGGACAAGATTGACGAAATTAACACCTTTGATAGGCGCACTATTATTATGGTGTCGCACAACGCCGCTCACTTGTCGTATGCTCATCGAGTGTATTACCTAAAGGACGGATTCGTGGTGCGTGAAGTCGTCAATCCACAACGTAAGCAAATCAAACCAGTACGGGAAGGGGAGACAATCGTGACTGAACTCGAACAGCTAGCCCGCTTATTTCCTTACGACTCAGTTGATACCTTGCGGGTAAAAAGTATGGTTAATTACTTGACCCAAGATTACACCTTCGATCAAATTATTCGCATGGAACACGCTGTATCGCTCTTTATTCGCGGACGCTTAGATCGAGAGTCATTTATAAAAAGCCTTGTGCTGTCTTACGAACGTGGAGGAGTCGAAGTGACAGAGGCGGAGGCTAGACGGATGGCCTCCATCACTGAGCAAATGATGCATCACGCCGATGACATTCGCCGTTTCCGTGGACGTAAAGATAACGCTAATATTTTCTTCAATCAGCATAAATTGGCCGAACGAATGCGAGATCATTTGGTGGGACTTTTTCACATCAGACTTAGTAAAGAGCAAGACGCCAACCTGATTGAGGTTATCGCAGATCGGGTAACTGGTGTAATTGAGGCTGACGATATGAATCAACGTCTAATGGCTGGCGTCCGTAGCGGTGGACTCAGTTTGTCGGAGAAAGAAGCTGATGAATTGAGTCGCTACTTCGAAAAAGTGGTAGCTCAAGGTGTCGATGTAAATTATAAAGCGTAGTATGAGAATCCAAGACTTAGCCCAACTTTCGACCCGTATGTTCAAGACCAATCCTTTGCGTACTTGGTTGACGATTTTGGGTATGGGAGTAGGTACGGGAGCGGTGGTGGTTTTGGTAGGACTTGGGTTTGGTTTGCAAAAAATTATTCTTGAGCAAATTGTGTTTGGGGAGACGCTACTCTCGCTGGGAGTTTCAGCCACGGGTGCACAAGGCCTCGAACTCACTCAAGAGACAGTGATCGATTTTGAAAAAAACCCGGCCGTGCTGGATGCTGCTCCCCTAGCGCGCTTTCCAGCCTTAGTAACCTACAAAGGTTTGACTGGTAATGTTTTTGTGCAGGGAGTTGAACCGCCGTACTTACGCTACGCTGGTGTGGCTGCTACAGCTGGGCAAGTCTTTACTGAAGCGGACATTGGTGACACTAATTCAATTATGCTGTCCCCAGCGGTGCTTAAGTTGTTCGGCATTGCCGATGACAAGGTAAAAGACTTCATTGGCGAGAAAGTTTCTATTCGTCTACTTATTCCAGCCGAAGATGGATCAGAATCAGTTAGTGAAATTATTATTGACAAGGAATACACTATTCGTGGTATCACAAAAGAGGAGGGTGTTCTAAATGCCATGATGATGCTACCAGAACTACGCAACTATGTTGGTATAGAGCAATATGAGCGAATCCAAGTGCGGGTAAATTCTAACGAAAACTTACCACTAGTAGAAAAAGAGCTTATCGAGAAGGGCTACCGGGTGACAGCGCTCTCAAAGACGGTTGAGCAAGCCTCAAAAATTTTCCAAGGCGTTCAGGTAGTACTTGCAACTTTTGGTGGAATTGCGTTGGTGGTATCAGCGATTGGTATGTTTAATACAATGACAGTAACGCTCCTCGAGCGAACCAAGGAAATCGGTATCATGCGCACAATCGGCGCCTCTCCCAATGATGTAAAGTACCTTTTC
The DNA here is from genome assembly GCA_038061715.1 of Patescibacteria group bacterium. Lineage (GTDB taxonomy): Bacteria > Patescibacteriota > Minisyncoccia > Phycocordibacterales > UBA918 > OLB19. Next base: position 15,090 of record JBBTYP010000022.1, on the reverse strand, counting down.
GTGTCAGAGTCAGTAGTAGTAGGCTTCATGGGGGGTGTGACTGGGACAGCGATGGGAGTGGTCTTTGGATTGGCAATCAACTTAGCCCTCAACGTTGTAGCTGGGCAATTTGGCGGGCAATCAGTAGCTCTCTTTTCCTTTCCGCTCGACTTTTTAACTTTTATCATAGTTTTCTCGGCTGGAGTCGGGTATCTCACGGGGATTTTCCCAGCCAGACGCGCCGCCAAACTTAACCCGCTTGACGCTATACGCTACGAATAGTCAAACTGTGTATAAGTTTGGGTATAAAATGTGCGTTACACTGTAAAATATGTGTATAGCTGAAGTTATTTATTGATATTTATTATGTTGTACAACCAAAACGAGCTTCCAAAATTCATGCAAACCGCTGGCAAGATAACGATTCTAACAGCGTTTGCTGGAGTAGCCGTCTTTCTGATGGCTTTCTTGTTTGATGCTGGCACCCAGCAGTTGAGTCGAGTTTCGGCTCAGACCGCCACCACCACTTTGACGGTTCTCAACACACCACCAACTTTTCAATTGGCCGCCTATGAAGTGACCGAGTCCTCTACTTCAACTCCAACTAATTCCGCCTCCGCTATCCAATGGAGAGCCATCGGCAGCGATTCAAACAACGCACCATACTTCCTACTTGTTTGTAGCACCAGTACAGCCCCAACTGCCAATGCTGCCGCTGGACCGGGAAGTCTTGGTACCGCGCCACCAACTTGCGTGTCTGGAACCCAATGGGGAGTGTCGGCCGCCGCCAGTAGCTCAGTTGCTGCAACCGTATCTACCACAACTTTAGAAACTGGCCTTTTTGCTGGCGGTTCGTACAGCGGTGAAAAGCACAATTGGTTTGCTTGGGTCTGTGATGATGACCCAACCAATCCTCGTTGTAGCTTAGCTTATTCACAAGGCTACTCAGCCACCAACTCATCCCCGTATCACATCAATAAGCGACCAGTCCTTACTAATGCCTACAACAATGGTCCGGTAAATCCTGGAGCGACTCTTTCCTTCCTCTCAACCTCGACTGACCCAAACACTATTGGTGGGGAAGATAATATCTACATCGTGGTTTGTGATGCTAACAACTACAACACTACTACCAATACTTGTAATGCGGGATTCCTGGCTTCTACTACGGTGGGCGTGACGGCAAATGCTACGGCAGCTTACATTCTGGCTTCAATTGTCCGCGATAATACCTACAGCGCCTTCACGTTTTTGGTAGACCAACACGGGCATGAAGCCTCTGCTAACCCAATCCAAAATAACTTCGTTGTAAATAACGTAGCCCCAACCCTGCTAAGTGGCGATATCACTCTTAATAATGCCAGCAATATTACACTTACCATTCCAGCCGACGAAACGACTGGTTTCTCACTCGACTTCACTATCAGTGATGCAAATAGTTGTGTGAACACAACTGGTGTACCTGGTTCTGAAATTACCGGTTATCGAGTTGCTCTTCACCGCTCTTCCATTGCTACTACGACTTGTGATAGTACCGTGGGTTCCTACAACCCTAATAATTGCTACGCTAGCCAGTTAGCCTCCAGTGTTTGGAATCTTTCTTGCACTGCTTCTTCTACCACTTGTACAGGAGCCAGTGATGATGACATATTATATGAATGTACCTTCCCGCTTTGGTTCGTGGCTGACCCTACAGACGTCGGTACGCCATGGGCCGCCGAAAACTGGAGAGCGTCTGTGGCTGGCATTGACGACGACTCTGCCGTCGGTAATCTCGTAACCAGCAGTATTGGTCAAGAACTTATTAGCTTCGTAGCCTTGGATCTCATAACAGCCTCTATCCCATATGGTGGTCTTGAACCTGGAGATGATACTGGAACCCTCAGCGCTACCACCACCATCTTGGCGGTAGGGAACACTGCCTTGGATCAGGAAAGTATCGGTGAATCAATGTGTACCACCTTTGCAGTTGGAAATGAATGTGCACCATCTGCCACTTCGACTGTTCCTGAAGATCAGCAAGAATTCTCCACTACATCTCTCTCTTATGGTAGCGTACAGGCTCTAACTCTCTCATCTACCACACCGCAAGAACTAGAACTGGATGTTACAAAAACCACTTCAACCTCGACTCCAAGCCAGGGAATAACCTACTGGGGTATCGCTGTGCCAGGCACCATCTCGCTTGCTGGTAGCTACGAGGGGCTAAACACCTTTACTGCTGCCATTTCAGAAGTTGGTGAAGGCTGGTAAAACTCTAAGATTTATCCATTTACAAACCACTGTTATCCCACGGTGGTTTGTTGCTTTTTCGCCATTTTTTTTCAATAATTAGGGAACGTGAAAACGTCGCGCTTTATGAACAAATTTTCGAAGCCTCTTGCTATTTTGCCAATGCTTTTATTTTTGGCTTTGGCACCTGTGGCTGAGGCAGGTTTTGGTATAACACCACCATATGTGCGCAACACTAGTCTTATCCGCAACTCTACTTATGAGCAGCAGATTCTCTTAGTAAGAGGTGATCCAAACACGGCGCAGAAGGCCGAAGTCACTATTGATGCTCCAGAAATCCAGGATTGGATTCAGATTGTGGAGGGAAATACGATTGCTCTCCCTAAAGGCGAGCAGAAGGTTTCAATGACAGTAAGAGTGACAGTCCCCGAAGAGGCTGAGTTTAAAGATTATAAAGGAGCTATCCGGATCAGAACTCTACCAGACGACGGTCAGGTGGCCGAAGGGGCGGTTAGTATTTCACTTGGTGCGCGAGTCGATATTGAACTTTCAGTAATCGATAAAGAGATTATGGATTTTCGGGTTCGTAAAGTCGCTATTGGCGAACTAAACGAAGGGCACAAGTTTTGGTGGCTTTTCTTCCCTGGTAAGATCCGATTTGAGACCATGTTGGAGAATATTGGTAACGTTGAGGTGGCCCCATCAAAGGTTGAAATTAAGCTCTATGAACGTACAGGAACGGTGCTCCTTGAGGAAACAAAAAATATCGGCAAAGTGCCGAAGGTAAAACCTTACGCTACTGAGACAGTCGCAGCTGAGATACCAACTAGACTGCCGGCTGGAAGCTATGTGGCCCGCTACAAAGTATTTAATGGTGACGATGTTAAACAGGAAGGAGAACTGAGTGTAAATATCCTAGCTTACGGCACGCTACAATTAGCTGGTTTTGGCTTCATGGGTCTTTCCATCGCTCACAAGATTTCTATTCTCCTTCCGATCTTTGCTCTCTTAATTACTATTCTTTACATCATACACATCAGACGCTCACGTAAAAAGTATCGTTTATAGACTTGCCTATGGTGCATCGATTTGTCACTTTAGTACTTTTTGCAACTATAATCACTCCACTGATTGTTATCGCCCAAACTGCCACCACCACTTTCCAATTAAGTATCTGTGGCAACTCACTTGTCGATGGTGGGGAGGATTGTGATGTCCCGGGAGAGACTGGTGTATATAGCCAAACGATTGCTGGACGTCAATGCACTGCTGCCTGTACTTTTGGCCCCTACTGTGGCGATGGGATTCTGCAATTATCGCAAAGCGAGGAATGTGATGATGGGAATAATGACGATGCAGACTTCTGTTCAGCCGCTTGTTTAGTTGAACCGGTCAACTCTGGGGGAGGCGGTTCCTCAGGGGGTGGTAGTGGGGGAGGTGGTGGTCAAGATGACGAGCTACCAGATACCCAGGTAAATATTTCCGGGCGAGCTTATCCGTCTCGAACTATAAATTTTTTGCTCGATGGCGACGAGGTTGGGAGTGTCCAGGCTAATAGTACAGGAGTGTTTCAATTCTCAACCGAGTGGTCACCTGGTACAGCCACTCTTGGTTTATGGGCCAGTGATTTTTCTGGTACACGCTCAATTACTCTCAGTAACACCTTCGATATAACTCAGGGCGCCGTTACTAATTTGAACGACATTATTTTGCCACCTTCACTAAAGGTTTCAAACACTAGCTTCTCTCCTGGAGCGGTGTTGACTGTATCAGGACAGGCCGTCCCAAATGCCACCATCAATCTTTACATCGATAAAAATGTTACCCCTGTTGCCACCGGTTTGGCTGGCGCTAATGGGCAGTGGTCAATTCCTTACGATACCGTTAAACTTTCAAATAAAGAGTATGCTCTTCGAGCCAAATCAGTTAGTGGTACGCCACCACTGACTACCCAAAGCAGCTTTAGTAGTACCGTCCAGCTTTTTTCTGGAGTAAGTGCTCGAACGTCATCCCCGTCTGATTTAAATCGTGACACCCGCATCAATTTGATTGACTTCTCGATCCTTATTTTCTGGTGGCAAACTAACGGCGGCGACTCAAATCCACCAGCTGACGTAAACGGTAATGGGAAGGTTAGTTTAGAGGATTTTTCTATATTGTTGTTTAACTGGACTGGGTAAGTAGCTGGTGTATCGTAATTTTACAGACTTGGTGTTCCAGGAATTGGCGGCGGGCTAAAGCCGCCAATTCGGAACTAAATTCAGAATAGTCGCTTGCGCTCTTTTCTTCATTTAAATTGGACTGGGTAGAGGTCAAATGAAATTAAAATAATATCTAGAGTTCCTTTCCAGCTCGCTGCAGCCTATTTCTCCCTTGGAGGTCGAAATATGCTAAGCGCCTGGATAAATTCAGCATAGTCGTAGCTTCGCTACTCGTTGCTTCATTCAAACTGGACTGGGTAGTGGGTAAATTGCTTACAATAAGTTTTTTGGGACGAGTTTTTGTTGATAAGTTTCGGACTAAAAAAACTGGTAGAGTACAATGAAGGAGTACGAGCGAAGGAGGTAATCATTTAGTATTACTGCTAAGTAATTTGTGTAAACAGAATACTTAGGATGCTTCAGCCGAGTGTTACTTCGCTCGTATGCTTACAGGAATTTTTGTGCGAAGGAGTGGAGACCTGAGCATGAAGTGGACTTTGGTCTACGTCATAGAGTGCACCACGCTCTTGATACTGTAAGATAATACAACGTAGAGTATGTATAGAGCGTCCAACGCGTTCTCTATACTCCAAGCAACCGCAGCTATAGCTGGTATAGCCATTTTATTATGGTCTATCGGCTTTCCCGCATTTCATTTTGCGGAAGCTGCTGGTGTTACTACATATAGTGACACCCTCTCTGATTCAGCGCCCAGCGTTGATGCTAATCACACGATTGTTTTTACTACCCCAACCGGAGTAGCAAACGGTTCGACTATTGTGATTACTTTCGCCGCTGCCTTTACCCCGACATCAGTAGATTTTACTGATATCGACGTTGCCACTACTTCAGGTGAGTTTACTCTCGCCACCGATTGTACTGGTAGCGAACGGGCAAGTGCCGCTTTTTCAGGTGACGTACTTACCATCACAATGTGTTCTGGTGACGGCGGTCTAATCGCCGCGAACGGCACCACCACCATTGAAATTGGTACGCACGCCACTAGTCAGACAACGGGCGATCAGCAAATCAATAACCCACCTGCAACTGGATCTTACGAGATTCCACTTACAGCTGGAGCATCTGACACTGGTCAAACGGAAATAGCCATTGTTGACACAGTCTTGGTTTCAGCGTCAGTCGACACAGTGTTTACTTTCACTGTGGCTGGCTTACCAGGTGGTACTACGGTTAATACCGCAGACACCACCGGAGGTACTACAACAGCCACTACAATTCCTTTTGGGGAATTGAACGCGGGCGTTGCTAGTACTGCTGCTCAAGATTTGACTGTTGTTACAAATGCCAAAAACGGCTTTGTGGTAACAGTCGTCACCGATCAGCAGCTTCTCTCTGGAAACGGAGCAGATATTGATGGATTTTCTAACGGTGCGTTCACTTCATCACCAACCGCCTGGGCCAACCCAAGTGCGACACCTGGTAGTGAAGAAACATACGGTCACTGGGGTCTTACCTCAGATGACAGTACGTTGACACAGGCCTTAACTAATCCATACAACGTCGGTGCTGGAGGCAACCGCTTTGTTTCAGCTTCAACTTCACCAGTAGAAGTATTTCGCCACAACGGACCAACTGATGGTACCGGAAATGGTGAAGGTATCGCTACGGTAGGTTACAAGGTAGAAACGAGCGCTCTTCAGGAAGCCGCTACTGATTATCAGGCTACGCTTACATACGTAGCTACCCCAGTATTCTAAACAAATACTGACTCTAAGCTTGGAGTTATAAAGCAAAAAACCCTATCTCCCACCACGAGAGGGGTTTTTGCTTTATAAAAATTCAATACTTATCTTGTTCCACTCCACATCAACAACCACACTAGTCTCGATAGCTTATAAGATGTAATAAAAGGAGTTGTAATTTAGGGAGGGTAGAGTGGCCCTAGCGGCAAGCATTTTGTGTCAGTTAGCCATAAATTGGCACTTAATACTTGTGTACAGAAGATAAAAACAGACGAGTGAGAAAGCTATAATATAGTCATGTTTGATATGAAGAAGGCGGTCGCCGCGTTGGCTTTTTTGTTAGTAGTTTTCGCTACCCCTTTAGCACAGGCGGCATCGCTTTATATAGATCCAGCTTTCCCAAACCTTCAGATGGGAGATGCTGTCACACTCTCAGTTCGGATTGACACCAACGAGGCAGAGGAGGAATGTATCAATGCTGTCGATGGGGTCATTAGTTATTCAGAAAATCTTTTGCCAGTTGACGTTTCGGTCGGGGATTCAATTTTTAGTGTCTGGGTAGAGCAACCTAAAATTGATAAAGAAAAAAGGACAATCACCTTCGCGGGAGGACTACCAAATGGCTACTGCGGTCGTGTGCCTGGAGATCCACGTCTCACTAATACAATTGCAAAACTTATATTTCGTTCGCCCGGATTTACTATTGGTGGGGACACTGGCACCAGTACTGGTAAGGTCGAGTTCTTACCCGAGACCGCGGCTTATCTCAATGATGGTTTTGGCACCAAGGCCGAACTGGCTCTCTTTGGAAGTAGTATCGAACTGGGAAACAAACCAGGAGCAACCCTGAAAGATCCGTGGCGCGAGGCGGTAATAACAGATACAATTCCGCCTGAAAAATTTAGCCTACAGCTGATTCGTTTGCCCGATGAACGCGGTAAGTATCACGTTATTTTCAATACAACGGATAAACAAACTGGAATCGATCAGTATCAGATAATGGAAGAGCCGGTGACTGACCGCTTTGCCTTTAACTGGGGCCGAGGCGATGCTCCTTGGGTCACAACCCGTAGTCCACATCCGCTTAGTGACCAATCGCTCAACAGTACAATTTATGTAAAGGCTATCGATAAGGCTGGTAATGAATATATTGCAAAACTAGTGCCAGAACAAAATATGAGCAGTACGCCACTGCAAAATATTGTCCTTTATGGAGTTCTTGGCTTCTTCTTGTTGGTTGTTTTAGTAGCGCTGGCCTTAATCGGAAGAATTATAATAAAACGAAGAAGAGAAAAGAGTAACGTAAATGAGTCTACCAGCTTGGATGTGGAAGAAGCTAATATATAGTCTATGAAGATGACAACCAAAAAAATGAAAATTTCAAAACTCTCCAGCCTCTTTATATTTTTCATTTTGTACGGTCTGACAACTTCGGTTGCGGCGGCGGCCTCGCTTTCTTTGGCACCAGGCTCGGGCTCGTATGCTCCAGGAGCAACTTTCACAGTCCGTCTTAGTGTCAATTCGCAGGGACAGTCTATCAATGCGGCTGACGGGACACTCAAGTTTGATCCCAGCCAACTTTCGGTTGTGAGTGCAACGCGAGCTGGTTCGATCTTTAATCTTTGGGTTACTGAGCCAACTTTTTCTAATACTGCTGGTACAGTGACATTTAGTGGTGGACTGCCGTCTGGTTACACTGGTAGTGGAGGCAACATTATGTCGGTTACCTTTAAAGCTAAGGGTTCAGGCACAACCAAAGTGTCAGTTAGTAACGGTTCAGTACTGGCTAATGACGGTCAAGGAACTAACGTTCTTTCCTCCATGGGAAGTGCATCTTTCAGTATTCAGGCTGCCGCGCCGGCCCCAACGCCAACTCCAAGTGATTCTGAAGCAGAGGAGGAAGTAGCTGAATACACTCCACCAGCCAACACACCAGCGGCTCCTAAAGTAACCTCAAGTACACACAAAGATCCAAATGCTTGGTCAAATGTTAAAACTGCAAGTTTAGAATGGGAAATTCCAACTGGAATTACTGCGGTTAGAACGTTGCTTGATGACCATTCAAGTAGTATTCCAACTAAGATATATGATTCTCCGATTCATAATATTGATCTGACTCTTGATGAGGGAGTTTCCTACTTTCATATTCAGTTCAAAAATGCAGATGGGTGGGGTAAAGTGACTCATTATAGATTAGCAATTGATAGTGAGAAACCAACTGGTATCTCTATTTCACAATCAAAAGATACTGACCTAAACGCCCCGGAGCAGAAGTTTGTTGTCGACGTAGACGATGCCGCTTCCGACGTACTGAAATTTAAAATTCAGCTTGATAGTAACGAACCGTTTGAATATAAAAAGGAAAATAAAGAAAGTTCGATTCCTGTCGCTAACCTCACGCCAGGTTATCATACGGTAATAATGGAGGGATTTGACGAAGCGGGTAATAGTATCATCGGCACCTATTCTTTTACAATTGAAACTTTTGCTGCCCCGGTCTTTACTGAAGTTCCGACTGAAATAAGCGAACAAATCATTCCAGTGATCAAAGGAACCACTCGACCAAACGCCACTGTCGATATTACCCTGACTGAAAAGGGAGCTGAAGGTAAGACTTACCAAGTGAAGAGTGACGAATCGGGGGCCTTCACTTTTATTCCTGACTCGAAATTTAAAACTGGTATATATGAACTCACAGCGCGGGCCATCGATCAGTATGGGGCCCAGAGTGCGAGCACGGAGCCGATCAAGATAGCGGTTCAGCAGCCTGGATTGATTCGCATCGGCTTCCTGCTTATTAGTGCTTTTTCTATCATCATCCCACTCATCTTACTGGTTGGACTAGCAATTGCTGCTACTTGGTATCTGGTACTTTATCTACGTCGACTTCGCCGTAAGATTAAAATAGAGTCTGTAGAGGCATTGGAAATAATGAGACGTGAATTTACAGCCCTCGATGCTGAATTAGTTAAACAGGAAAGCACACTTATAGCATCACGAAAGACCAAAAAACTAACTGGAGCAGAGCAAACCATGATAGTGACAATAAGAAATTCACTCCTGACATCACAAAAACGAGTAGAAAAAGAATTACTAGATGTTGCAGCCCTGGCTAATCAGTCAGACTAATTATGACTCGATTACTTCAATTTAAGACTGTTCTGCTAGGAGCGTCGCTTCTTATCATTTTTGCCTATGTGGCCGGAGTGTTTATTGCTAAAGAAAATTTGGCTGATTTAGAAGATGAACTTTTGTCGCAAATTAACGAACAAAGAACTCATCTCAATACTATCGCTGAAATTACTGCCAGAAATGGAGCTGATGAAGTGACAGAAAGAATTGTCAAAGACTGTGATGTGGATGAACGAGCCAAATTCGATGCCTTATTAGGAGAACTTGATTCAGGCCTTGCTAGAAGCGACCTAGTGATTTTAGAAAGACTCTTCGGTCGGTGTGGTTCATTTTATGCCGCCCGAAAGGCCGTCATGGTGGCCAGACTTGAGCGAGAAGTCGAAGTGTACGAAAACTATGTACAGCAACTTGGAACCATCAATCCTTCAAACATTGATGAGTATCAGGTTGGACTATACAAGGAATTAGCGGCTGAAGAAAAATTTCGAAGTGAAACCTTTAGTTCACTAGTAATTCATCAGAATAAAATTGTCACCTTACTACTTGAAGGCAAAGACGTCACTTCACCGGAAGTGAAGTCTATTTTAGAGCAGGTAAAGCTGACGCAGCAGATACTCACAAATACTAGTGCTGCCGTATCGGAAAAGAGGCAAGCGCTTATTTCATCATAAAATTGATCATGTCGCGGCTTACCAACATAGTTGAAAATCTGAATCAAAGGTTCCGCCAGAGAAGGAAGGGAACGGTGAGGACTATGTTTTCGTTTGCCTCGCTAGCCTTTCTCTTAGGGGCGGCCTTGATAACCAGTACTGAGGCATCATATATAAAACTGAGCGCAAGTAAAACAGTCCTTGTCGCTGGCGAGCGTTTTTCCATTGATGTTTATGCCTACGCGCATGTACCAGTTAATGCGGTAGATATTACACTTAAATTTGAAGAAACAGCCGTTGATGTTATTAGTGTAGATAAGGGACAGTCAGTCCTAACTATCTGGACTCAAGAACCAATTGTTAAAAACGGTGAAGTGATTTTGCGAGGTGGTACATATCGTAAAGGTTTCTTAGGTGAACACAAAATCGCCACCATTGAACTTGAAGCTAAGCAAAGTGGTGAAAGTGAAATGATAGCAGATAATGTGGTTTTACTAGCCGGTGATGGCAAGGGTACCCCAGTGTCGGTGGCAGAATCAAACGATTCGAGTCTGAGTGTATATATTTATGACGAAAACGAAGATCCAGAAAATATTGCGGTTAATGTTACGATAAATATTCTGACAGATATTGATGGCGACGGTTATGTCGGCATAAGAGATATTAGCGCCTTTATGGGCGCCTGGAGTAGCAATACAACGAGTAAAATCTACGATTTTAACGGCGACGGTAAAATGTCGTTTAGAGACTTTTCGATAATTTTGGCAGATGCTTTCTTTGGACCCAACTAAAGTGTTGATAGGACTAAAAAGACCTAGTTTTTAACTGTTACTATTAGGCTGTGATGGGAGGTAAAAATCGTACAACTACGAGGGCTTAATCTTTATGTAAGATGCTCTTTAGCTATAGGCAAAAAAAGAATAAAATGCGCCACCATGCGTGGTTATATTCAGCTGTATTTGCAGGACGTTTTTCGACGTTGCTAATTTTTATACTTCTCGCCTCCTTTGCCATTCAACCCTTCCATAAAGCAATTGCTAGTGAATCGATCGAGGTACCAGCCGAAGAAGCGGCGCCGATAGCTTCCGATGTAAACCTTGAGGAGCCAGAACCAGAATCGCCAGTTGAGGTGCCAGCTACAGAGGATATTGTCCCAGAGAACGAGACGTCTGAGGATGTCGTTGAAATTGATACCGAACCGCCAGCAGAGGAAGTTTTGGAAGTGGAAGTACCGGAGGAAGACACTGTAACAGAGGAAGTTATTGATACACCAATATCAGAAGAGGAAGAAACTGTCCCAGTGGATCCCATCGACACGACTGACCAAGATCAGACTGACGATATCGAAGCTACTACTACAAAGGAAACAGAAGTTGTGACTGGGTCTGTGGTTGAGGCTCAATATATTGTTACTGAAGAGAATTACTATCAATTTAATAAAAATGCCTGTGTATCAGTGGGGGATGGAGCTTTTCATTGTAGCTCAAACACAAAAAACGAGCTCGATACACAGTCGGTAGCTTACTCCGAGCAAGGAACTAGTGGAAATATGGAGATCTTCCTTAAGACTTCAAGAGGTAAAGTAAAACAAATTACCGAGAATGCCTTTGATGACACCGCACCTCACTACGATGCCGAATCGATGCGTTTAGTGTGGCAACGCCTCATAGACGGCCGCTACCAGGTAGTTCTTTATGACATTATGTCTGAAAGTGAGACGCAACTAACTTTTTCTAAGACAAACAACATGGAACCAAAAGTTTCTGATGCTGGGATCGTGTGGCAAGCTTGGGATAATAATGATTGGGAAGTGATGTACTTCGATGGTGTTTATACTGAGCAACTTACCAATAACGAAGGTCAAGACGTGGCACCTGTCATTCAAGATGGTTACGTGCTGTGGAGCGTGCTTGGTTTGGAAGACCAAGAAGCGCGCGTTTATTCACTTGATACTAAAGAAACAACCTCTATTACAGGACACGATGGCGGTTCAATTAGCAATCCACGGTTTGTGCTTGTCTATGATACCGAATTTGAAAATGGCGATACTCTGACTCAGAGTTTTGATCCTAACACCGGTTTGTCTGAGGCCGTTGCAGCCAGACCAGCTCCAGAACCAATTGATATTCCAGAAACTGATCCAACAGGAGAAATTCGAGCGCTTTTGATCCAAGGGAAGACCCAAAAGGATGAAAAGGACATAACCGATTTGTCGCCTGATGATACAGCTACCAGTACCCCTGACGAACCTGGCACTCTTAATTTGAACCAAAATCCTGATGACGGGGCCGCAACTATCATTTTGCCAACGGAAAATAACTTTGAGTTGACTGAATTTGACCTAGTTATCCCTACCAACGCACTGCAAGATGCGCTTTCAAGTACACAGTAGAAACATAGGTTTTTCTTAAAAAATTAAGTAAAATATAGGTATATTTATGAACCGAAATTGGCGGGTTAATGGAATGTATCAAAAAGCCACAGCCTTTTTTGTGATATTTTCCTTCACCCTCGGTCTTTTTGCTTTACCGCTAGAGAAAGTTCTGGCAGCACAAGTTACCGTTGATGCTGCTGTAAGTACTGCTACTACGGAACATACCAACCTTGGTGCAGCAAGCGTGTGGGTGAGTGATCAAGTGGGCTATAAATTTTTTGTCGACAGTTCTGGTGTTTGTGCCTACTCAAAGTCTATTAACGGTGGAGCCAATTGGAGCACAGCTATAACCGTTGATTCTGATACGACTTGCTTTGGTATCACTGTTTGGTATGATCGCTGGACACCAGGTGACTATGGAGACTACATTCACATCCTCACTACTGACACCACCGACGATGATCTTTGGTACAACCGACTTGATACCACTAATGACGAAAGGCTTCTAGCGGCCGCCCCTACCAGTACATCAGTAAGTACGGGGCAAGGAGGTACAATCTCAGCCGGAGCCAATAATGGCAGTATTACAAAGTCCACAAATGGCATTCTCTACATGGCCATGAACGATAATACTGATAGTTACGTAGTCGAGTGTTCCTCTAATTGTGGGGTGGCTGCTAGCTGGAGTGAGACTGGTACTAACCCAATGGATCTTCAGCCTGACTTTTCAGAACTCCTACCACTAGCTGATGGCGATATCTTACTTATTAATCGGGACGTTTCCGCTGACGACTTACGAAGTAAAGTATGGGATGACAATGGTGGTGGGGCTGGTAGTTGGTCAGGAGCATGGACAAATATAAATAATAACGCGCCGGAAAATGTTACTTACGACCCTGGTTTTGCTGCCACAGTTGATACCAATACCGGCGATGTATATCTGGCCTACATCGACTGGGCTACCACAGGAACACTCGGCGGTAACAATGACGACGTTCGAACAGCAACTTACAGCGCTGGGGCTTGGGTGAACAATACGGATGTTATTACTAACACCGCTCGCGGTCTAACGGGCGTTGCTATCGGTGTAGACACCAACACCAGCGATATTTATGTTGGCTATTCTGGTCAGACTACAGCAGGCACCGCAAATACTGGTAATGTTTACTGGAAAAGTTCTACCAATGGCATGGGTGCTTGGGGCGCTGAGACTGGACCAGTAAATGCACTTGCAGAAGATATTTATGGGGTTGACATAAGCAGTAGTGATTATCAACGTCTGACCCTATCTTGGTATGGAGCCACTAATGATGACATGTATCTGGAAAACGCCATGGCAGATTTGGTGCCAGTGACTGAAGTTTCGGCTCTGGGTCTGCAAAAAACCGAGGTTCGGGCCAGTACCACGGATTACTACATTGGAGGAACGTTCGTGATTGACGAAAACGTCACCAATCGGAACGTCACCGACATCACAATTACCGAGGGTGGCAGTATAAACGCCTCCACCGCCCTTGATAATATCGAGCTTCGGTACGACTTGGACACCTCAGCTCCCTATGACTGTGCGAGTGAGGCCTACGGCGGCGGCGAATCACAATTTGGCTCAACCGACACAGACGGCTTTTCCACTGCTAATGGCACCTCAACTTTTTCGGGTACCGTTGGCATTACCACTACCCAATCCATGTGCGTGTACGTGATTCTTGATGTCGCTAAATCAGCTTCACAAGGAAACACGATTGAAATTAGTATTGCTAGTCCTGATACTGATGTGATTTTGTCAGGCGGTGTTACCGCTATTCCTAATTATGTAGTCAACTTAAGTGGTGATACAACTGTAAAACTCGATACCGATTTTCGGATTCAGCGCGGTTTCTTTACTATGGATACTGACACTCGTACCCTGACGGCGGGAGTTGATTATGATGCACCATCTAGCAACACGGCTGCTTTTATGCGCATTACCAACACTGGTTATACAGGATCAGGGCGCAATACTAGTGCTGGTACGGCAAACGCTGACGACACTACCGTCTACATGACAAACCCAGAAAATATAACTAGTAGTGTCACCTTCCAAAGAGGGGCCTCAGCAGCTCAAAATACTAGAATTTCGTGGGAAATAATTGAATACAAAGGAGTGGCCGGAGGAGAAAATGAAATGATTGTCCGACGGCAAGAAGACTTGGCTTATGTCTCAGGTAATACGACTTTGACTAGTAGTGCCGTGTCAGGGATTGTGACAGATGCTGATGTGGCAGTATTCATCACTGGACAATTCAATGTCAGTACAGCGGCCACTGTTTATAACCGTGGTTTTTCAACCGCGGCTTGGAACAGTGGTGCCGATACCGTGACTTTCACTCGGGGTGCTTCTGGAAACATTGCTAACGTGTCTTATGCTGTCGTGGAATTTACTGGTAGTAACTGGAGGGTTCAACGCTCCGAACATACCTATGTTGCGGCTGGCGCAACCGAAACCAATGCTATTACTGCCGTCAATAGTCTTTCTCGCACTTTCTTGCATGTGCAAAAACGTTTTAGTGTCAGTACTCATGCCAACTTTGGTCATGAAGTGTGGTTGTCAGGTATTGGCCAGATATCTTTCTTGTTGGATGCTGCCGCTACTACTCCAGGAGGGCAAGTGGCCGTGGCCTGGGTAATTGAGAATACCCAAACCACGGGCACACCAATGGACGTTACTCGTTCAAACGGTAACTTCAATACGACAGGATCAGCCCCCCAGACCAATAATGTGGGCATCGGAAAAACCCTAAGTGATCTTTCTGTTGCTTCAATCTTTGTGACCGACCGTA
>JBBTYP010000021.1:9265-17341 GCA_038061715.1 Patescibacteria group bacterium | reverse complement strand
GGCACCGGTCTCTCCCTCTCCGGCACCACTCTAACTGCTACTTTGGGCACCGACATCACCGCCGCCGAAATCGCTAATGGCGACCACGGCTTCTTTTCATACAGTTCAGGAGTGGCTTCACTCGACACTGGGGGACTGACTTCAGCCAATCTACTAGGAGCCTTAACCGACGAGACTGGCACAGGTCAGTCTGTTTTCTCCATCTCACCAGCTTTCTCCGGCACTCCAACCTTCGCTGCTCTTACCGCCACTTCTACACTAACCCTCTCTGGCACCGCCGCTAACATTGCCCTGGGGTCTAACTATCTAAGTGGGGATGGGGATGATGAGGGAGTCTACGTCTCCAGTGCTGGCAATGTGGGGATTGGGACGACGACGCCTAACCAAAAACTCAGCCTCTTTGCCAGCGCCGCCGACTCTGCTATCGAATTCTCTTCACTGACAGGCTCACGATACAAATGGACAGCTGGTATCGACTACTCCGACGCTGGGAAGTTCAAGATTTCTTCGTCAAGTGCCCTTGGAACTAATGATCGGTTTGTGATTAATGGTAGTGGATATATTGGAATTGGTGGTGTAACAGCGCCAGTAGATTTACTCCACGTGCAAAGATCATCAACTGGTCTTTCGCGTACGAACACAAGCTCGTCTTTTATCTTTGAACGAAGCGCAGATAACTACATGGAGTTTATTAGTCCTGTTTCTAATACGGCGGGCATTCTCTTTAACGATGGGGTAGCTGCCGGAGGTATTACTTATACACACAACGGAGACAGAATGTCTTTCCTAGCCGGTGGTGGAACAACCAGGATGACTATTAGCAATACCAACGGAAGTGTTTCGATCGGAACGACCACCTCCAGTCAACGTCTCGGTATCTTCCGCAGCGGCGGTGACGCCGCCATCGAATTCAGTACCATCTCTGGCTCCGCTGAAAAGTGGACCATTGGCATCGATGATTCCGATGCTGCCAAATTCAAGATTTCATCCTCGTCTGCTCTTGGTACCAGTGATCGTCTGGTGATTGATGGTAATGGTTATGTTGGGATTGGTGACAGCACGCCTGACGCTAGACTAGATGTCGAAACTGACACCGCCACCAACTACGCGGCGCAATTCTTTAACGATGGTAATAACGCTAACCGTTACGGTCTCTTGGTGCAAGCGGGCTTGGACGACAATACAGCCGCTGGTCCGAGTACCCTCCTACAATTTAATGATGGTGACGGTGGGGCGATTGGTTCGATTACCTTTGGTTCTAGTGTGGTGGCGTACAACACCACTTCCGATCGCCGTCTTAAGACAAACATCGTGGATACTAGTTTGGGTCTTGATGAATTGATGGCGATTCAAGTGCGGGACTACAATTGGCTAGCCGACGCCGATAAAAGCACGCTCACTCACGGCTTCATTGCCCAGGAATTATATGATGTATATCCGCAGGCGGTCACTGTACCTAAGGAAGAAGATAAGTTCTGGATGGTGGACTACTCAAAACTAACTCCACTTATTATTGCTGGGGTTCAAGAACAGCAGGTCGTGATTGAAGATCAGGCTGGAATACTAGCCCAGTTTGGAAGCAGCTTGTTTGACACCATCACCAATGTCTCCAATCTTCAGGCGGCGGTTACTACTGGAATTTCTGAAAACTATAAGACTAACGACGAAACACTAGTAGCTGGTGATATTGTTAGTTTGGATCCTAATGACTCAGCGACCATTAAGAAAGCCGTTTATGGGGAATATCTATTTGGTGTGGTGGCTACTAATCCTGGGTTGACTCTTGGAGTAAGCGCAACCGACACCAGACCAGTGGCTCTGACTGGTCGAGTTCCGGTGAAGGTCAACCTAGAAGGCGGAGACATCGCAATTGGGGACGCTATTACACTTTCTAGTGTAGAAGGAGTGGGTACTAAAGCAACTACCACCACGCGCGTTATCGGAAAAGCCCTGGAAGTTAGTAACCAAGAAGGAACCATCTTAGTGTTTATTGAGCCACAGACTTACTTCCAAGCGGCTGACCAAACCAAGCTAGCGCAACTCTTCACACCGATTACTAGTGACACCGCCAATGATAGTTTGTGGTCACGACTGACAACGTTGGCGACAAACTTTGTGGATGGGGTCTTACAAGTAGCTGGTATTAAGACCGACGAGCTCTGCGTGGGTAATGTCTGTGTAGACGAAGAAGCTTTTCTCCAGATGGTAGAGGGAGCGGGACAAGAGCCGACGCCGCCGCCAGACGAGCCACCAGGCGATGGGGGCGGAGGATCTGATAATGGTGGTGAGCCCGATCCAGAACCTACCCCAGAACCGCCGCCAGCACCAGCTCCAGAGCCTGACCCGCCGCCAGCACCAGAACCTACCCCAGAACCGCCGCCAGATGAAGTAAATACGGGGTTATAGGTACTGGGGTTATACCCAGATAGAAGGTTTAGGTCAACAAATCACCACAAATATTAGTTATCATATATAAGTAAAATAAATTATAAGTATGCAAACACCATTTACTAAAGCCGTTGCTGTTGAATCTGCTGCCCAAGCTGTTATTACGGCTTTACTAGCGACTGCTCTTATTGCTCTCAGTTTTTTTGCGGTAGAACCACGAATTAGTCACGGACAGGCGGCGACTGATGATTTTATTATTAGGCAGACGATTACTTCTGAAACCTCATTCCTCGTGACTCCGCCAGATGTAACTATGGGCGGCAGTATTGCTGGACTTTCAGGGGGTAACGCTACAGGCACAACGAGTTATGTAGTGCGTTCCAACAACGCCAGTGGCTACTATGTAGAAATCGACTTTTTCGATAATGCGGGAGCCTACGCTATGCGAGGCGATGAAGATGGTGGGGCACAAATTCGCGATTACGGAGGCGATTCCGCTGGTGAGCCGTCTTATAATCTAACAGCCAGTACCGCTGCTCAGTTTGCCTACTCTAACTATTCTTCTACTACTTCTGATACCGATGACTCTTTCCTCAACAACGGTTCAAACGCTTGCAACCAGGTGGCTGGTTCACAGACTATTGGCAAGTGTTGGAAGGCTCCTAGTACGACTGGTTTCCGGATTGTAGATCGTGGTACAGCTGCTGTCTATGGTGCTACTTCTACCTTGTATTTCCGAGTCCATGTCCCTTCTAGCCCTAACCCAATTCCAACCGCCCAAACCTACACAGCGACCGCTACCTTGTCAGTGTTTGTGCAATAGGCTATTCTGTAGTCACTATTTATGGCTACATTTTCTCGAGCAATACTTTGTTTGGTCATAATTGCTGGAGTTGTGCCCAGTAATGTTCTCTTGGCCCAAACTACAGCCGCTAGTTCGACTCCTACTAATATAAATAACACCTGGTATCGCTTGGAGAAAATTGAAGGGGATATTGATGTTGGAGACTTTGTGGTTGGTCCTGGTCGGACTGAAATCACCGTTTCACCAGGAGAAACGGTTATCCAAGAAATCACCATTACCAACCGCATTAGTGATGGTCGGACATTCAACCTAGAGGTTGATGACATTACGGGATCTAGCGATGGTAGTAGCGCGGTAGCTCTGACAGACGGTGTTCGCGGTCCCTACAGTATTAGGGATTACATTTCATTTCCCCAGAAAAGCATCACGCTAAATCTTGGTGAGAGAGCTCGGATTCCAGTATCCATTACGATTCCTAAAGACGCCGAACCAGGCGGCCTCTATGGTAGTGTATTGGTAGCAACTGACCGCACGCCAACCGAAACCAATGAAGGCTCCAGATCACCAGTTATCGCGAGAATCGGATCGCTGTTTTTTGTGACAGTGCGGGGCGATGTGGAGAGAGGCGGACGAACCACTGGCATTGCTACGCTTGATGAAAAAATGTGGTACGAGAAAGGCCCAGTAAATCTAGGGATTTTCTATGAAAATGAGGGTTCAATCCACCTCAATCCTTATGGAGAGATTTCCATCACTAACATGTTTGGCGAAGAAGTGGGTTTTGTCGAGATAGAACCATGGTTTGTGTTACCGAAATCCCTGCGGACTAGGGAGATTACCTGGGACAGAGAATTTCTGCTTGGCCGCTATGTAGTGACTGCCAAAATCAATCGCGGTTACGATGATGTGATAGATGAAGTTAGCACTACTTTCTGGGTGCTCCCATGGAAGATTATGCTCGGCGCTTTCCTTGTAATCTTTGTCTTGGTCTTTGGTTTACGAGCATTTTTCCGCACTTTTGAATTTAAACGAAAGTCTTAAATGGTACACTTAAGTACACATGAAGTCCTTAGTACACTCGACGTTTTTCATAAGTGTAATACTTACCGTCTTGGCCTTAACCTCACTCCGGCTGGGTCTAGCACAAGTAGCTACTAGTACCAACTACCAACTTCAGAGCGATAGTCTTAATTTTGGTGGTGGACTATCTACTTCTACCAATTATCGACAGGAGAGTACTTTTGGTGAGCTTGGTACCGGACAAAGTAGCAGTACTAATTACATGCTGCGGGCCGGTTACCAACAAATGCAGGAGGTGTACTTGAGCCTTACTGCTCCGAGCGACATTATCATGTCTCCTAATCTAAACGGTATTACTGGAGGGACTTCAAATGGATCAACCACGGTGACTGTCACTACCGACAGTCCAGCTGGCTATAGTTTAAGTATTAAAAGTTCTAACAGTCCGGCTCTTCAAAATGGAGTGAATACGATTCCTGACTATAATCAAGGAGTAGACGCAGATTACTCTTTTTTAGTTAGCGGAGGAGCCGCTTCGTTTGGTTTTTCTCCCTCTAGTGTTGATGTGGTGTCGGCCTTTATGGATAACACTTCACTTTGCGGTGTGGGGTCTCTTGATACACCACTAGCTTGTTGGGCAGGACTCGCGACCACTGATATTCCTATCTCAGAAGGGATCGGTTCAAATCATCCCAGCGGTGCGACCACTACTATCAACTTTCGAGTTGGTGTCGGTGCTGGGACTGGTGTGCTATCAGGTCTCTACACTGCCACCACTACATTAACCGCGCTTCCGTTATAATACTCACATGTTTCGTCTTTTCGCGATTGTCTTAATCTTTGGTCTCACTCTGACTTCAGTCCAGGCCCAGTCGGACAGTAGTAGTTTTCTGGTGCGTGTATTTGGTGGCGATGATACTTCAGCTCCGTCTACTCCGACCCTTTCAGGTACAGCCATCGCCACTACCCAAATCGACTTAACTTGGACTACCGCGACAGATAACTTCGCTGTGTCTGGCTACGTACTTTTTCGTAATGGAACCGCTATTGCCACGACTACCCAGATTACTTACTCTGATGTCGGACTGATTGCTTCTACTAGCTACAGTTACTATGTACAAGCGTTTGACCCAGCTCTAAATTACTCGTCTTCTTCTAACGTGGTTATTGTCACGACTCTAGATAATCCTCCTACGCCAACTACAAGTAACTCAAACTCTGGCGGTACAGCTACTAGAGTGCTGCTTAATAATCTCAGTATTGAACCAAGCGAACATTCGGCGCTATTTTCTATCAATACCGTGAGACCAGCCCGGTTTGAGGTGCGTTGGGGGAGAACCGGTTCCTACGAACTTGGTTATACTGTGAATGACGTTTATGTGAGTTCATACAAGACTACTTTGAACGATCTCGAACCAGGAACGATCTATCAGTATGAGGTTATTGGTTACACTCCGTTTAGAGCACCAACCGTATTAGAGCGAGGGCAATTTTCGACAGTGAGCTTGACTGATGCTTTTCCACCGACAAACGTTAGTACTTTTGTAGCGGAACGTAATTCAAGTGACGTTAAACTCAGTTGGGTAGTTCCGACCGAAGCTGATATTGCTTCGGTGCGGATTGTGCGTAGTCACTTACATTTTCCGAGCCACAGCCAAGATGGGGTGGTGGTATATCAAGGACTCGGTAATACGGCCACCGATGAGAATATTTTGGAACAATATTCACCAGTCTATTACACTGCTTTTGTGGTCGATAACATGGGCAACGTTTCTTCGGGAGCGGTAGCGCGGGTGTATGCTGTGTCCGACAATGCTGGTGATACTCCAGTTTTAAATCCACCAATTCCAAGTGGTACGAATGACGACGGTCAGGAAGAGACGGTCGCGTCGACTTCATCAAGCGTACCGGTGGGTACTCGGATGCCAAGTTTGGAGGAAATTTTCTTACAACAAAGAGAAACTAGACAATCGTTAGGGGAGCAAGGTGTGGTACTTGATAGTGAAGTGCCCTTCCTACTTTCGATTCCCAAAAACGCTATCTCTGACAATTTGAAAACCATCATCGTCTCACTAACTGATCCAACCGACAGCCGTTTGACCTACTCGTTTATGCTGCGCATCAACAAAGACCAAACAGCTTATGAGGCAGTGCTACCACCAACTAGACTGGAAGGTAAGTCTAGGCTAATTATTGATATTTATGATTACGAGTCATTGATTGTGGCCAACTATCAAAAAACTATTGAGTTTAAAAAGAGTGAATCAGTAGTTGAAACGCCAATTTTCCCCGATAAAATCGTCAAGAGTGTTGTTGACTATGGCTGGATGCTTGCTATTCCGCTGCTGTTTTTTATGATTATTTTTCTAATCTATAACCGGAGACGATCATCACTTGAGGATAATCTTTAATGAATTTAAGCCTGGTTACTTGTATAGTAAGGGGAGTTAAAAAGTATAAGTAAATATATGGCACGAGTAGCAATTAATGGTTTTGGTCGAATTGGACGTACGTTTTTTAGAGCGGCCTATGGACATCCTGATATTGAAATTGTCGCCGTCAATGATCTTGGTAGTATCGAAAACCTGGCGTATTTGCTTACCTACGACTCCGTCTACGGACGCAGTCCGTTTGAGGTTAAGGTGGACGGGAAGGATTTGATAGTCGACGGTAAAAAAATTACTTTCTGCCAAGAAAAAGACCCCGCTACCTTACCCTGGGGCAGTATGAATATTGATGTCGTGGTGGAATCAACTGGTTTCTTCACTTCATATGCTGGTTCAAAGAAGCACCTAATAGCTGGTGCTAAGAAAGTAGTGATATCAGCTCCCGTCAGTGATGAACCAGCTGAGGCTGGTGTACAAGGTGCGACCGTGCTAATGGGAGTAAACGAGGAGAAACTTACTACTTGCCAAATCACTTCCAATGCTTCGTGTACCACCAACGCCACCAGTCCACTGGTAGCAATTCTGAAAGAGGCAGTTGGAATCGAAAAAGCTCTCCTTAACACTACCCATGCTTACACCGCTTCGCAGTCACTGGTTGACGGACCATCAAAAAAAGAATTTCGTGATGGTCGCGCAGCAGCGCTCAACATCATCCCGTCTTCAACTGGCGCGGCCAAAGCCACCACCAAGGCCCACCCAGAATTGGCCGGCAAGTTCGACGGCATCGCTATCCGCGTGCCAGTACCAGTTGGTTCTTTGGTGGATGTAACCTTTATCTCCTCTCGCGACACTTCGGTGGAAGAGGTCAATGCTGCTCTGGTGAAAGCGGCGGCTGATCCCAAGTGGAAAAATATTTTCACCGCCACTAGCGAACCACTAGTTTCTTCAGACATCATTGGATCACGGGTCGGTTCGATTGCTGATCTCTCCTTTACTCGTGTGGTGGGAGGCAACTTAGTGAAAGTATTTGCCTGGTATGACAACGAAACCAGTTACACGCAGACTCTCGTCGAGCACGTAGCGGCCGCGGCGCGGACTCTCAAATAACTATGATCGACCCTCGATTACTCACTCTACATATCGCGACTGACCATGCGGGCTTTTCGCTCAAAACCGAAATAGTAGCGTGGCTGAAAGGAGAAGGGTACACCGTTGTCGACCACGGGGCACATCTTCTCGATGAGGGTGACGACTTTCCTGATTTTATTGCTAAAGCGGCACGGGCTGTCAGTCAGAATGCTACAGAGTCTAGGGGAATTATTTTTGGTGGTTCAGGACAAGGCGAGGCCATGGTGGCTAATCGCTTTTCGCAGGTGCGAGCCGTAGTTTACTATGGTTCTAATGAAGAAATCGTGAAGCTATCGAGGCAACACAATGACGCTAACGTACTTTCAGTGGGTGCTCGTTTAGTTTGCG
>JBBTYP010000021.1:0-9255 GCA_038061715.1 Patescibacteria group bacterium | reverse complement strand
AAACTAAACGAGCACTAGTCTTGTGGTTGGAGGAACCTTTTCAAGCTGACCCGAAGTACGAGCGTCGTAATCAAAAAATTGAGCGTTTACTTAAGTAGGTATGAGTACAGCCAGAATCCCAATTGTTCCAGCGATTATCCCCGCTACCGCAGCTGAGGTGATTGCTTTTACCCAGGCTATTTTCTTTTCCCGAGAATTACACATCGATGTAGTTGATGGAGAATTTGTAGAGACGGTGTCGTGGCCGATTGATCCAGCTGATTCACCATTAGCAGTCAAACCTTATACCGATAAGTTTACTCTGGAGGTTGACTTAATGATGAGTAATCCGATTCCAGCCGCTCGCGCCTGGGAAAAAGCAGGAGCGGATATGATCGTTTTTCATGTTGAGAGTATCGACTGCGACTCTTTTATAGATTTCATAAAGCATTCTGCGGCATCGGTGGGAATCGCTTTCCATGGCGTGACAACCCTAGACGCACTGAAGCCTTATCTTGCTTACGCTGATTATATTCAAGTCATGGGGATAGAAACAATCGGGCTTCAAGGCCAGCCGTTCTCGCTGCGAACAATCGAGAAAGTGGAAAGCCTCAAGGCCCTTTATCCGCATATTCCAGTTTCAGTCGACGGATCAGTGAATCACGAAACCATCAAACAGGTGGTGAAAGCGGGGGCCGATAGAATGATAGTCGGTTCAGCTATTAGCAAAGCCGATGATAAGCAGTCAGCCTACGAAGAGCTGGCTCTCTTAGTGAATGAATGATGTTGATTGGGTGACAACTTAAAACAATAAATTCTTTATACTCGTATCATATACAACAGTAAAAGGAATTTTTAATTCACAGACAAAGACATCTCTCTAGCAACAAAGTAGGATAACAAGGTATACTTAGTGAACTTATGAAGTACCTTACTGGAGAAGAAGTGCGAGCGTTAGAGCTCAAAGCCAACGAAATTCGTCAGAGCATCATTGAGATGTTAACAGCAGCTGGTAGCGGTCACACTGCTGGACCGTTGGGGATGGCGGATATTTTCACCCTGCTCTATTTTGCGGTGTTAAAACACGACCCTAAGAATGTAGATTGGGAGGAGCGCGACCGGCTGATTCTTTCCAATGGTCATATCTGTCCAGTGCTGTATGCCACAATGGCCCACGCGGGGTATTTTCCAGTGGAAGAATTACTGACGTTGCGTAAATTTGGTACCCGCCTACAGGGTCATCCGCACCGACAGACATTGCCTGGACTGGAGACTAGCTCGGGGCCCCTTGGCTCTGGCCTCTCGCAGGCAATTGGAATGGCTTTGGCCGAGCGTATGAACAACCCATATTCGGCAAAATATTTCTACTGCCTTACTGGCGACGGTGAACTTGATGAGGGACAGATTTGGGAAGCCCTTTTATTAGCCGGTAAAGAAAAACTCAACAATCTTATTATGATTGTCGATCGTAATGGTATTCAGATTGACGGTTATACCAAAGACGTCATGCCACTTGAACCGTTAGCCGAAAAGTTTGCCTCATTTAATTTTGACGTCCAAGAAGTTGATGGTCACAACATGCGAGCCATAAATGATGCTATTGGTAAGGCCCAAGCGGTATACAGTCAGCCATCGGTAATTATCGCTCACACTATTGCCGCCAAGGGGGTTGATGTATTTGAACGCGACTTCCGTTGGCATGGTAATCCACCAGGGAAAGGTCCAGAAGATAGAGTGCCGCGCGACAAACAAGCAGAAGTCGCGCTACAAAAGCTCCGCACCCTGGCTGGTATGATTCAGTCGCAAGACCATTCATGATATATATGTTCGCTTCACACTTACAACCCAATCTAGCAACTGAAACACCCAAGAAAGCGCCAACCCGTGCTGGGTATGGTGAGGGCTTGCTCGAAGCTGGAAAGCGCGACCAAAACATCGTAGCGCTTTGTTGCGACCTTACCGAATCCACCAAGACCGATGCTTTTGCTAAAGAATTTCCCAAGCGGTTTATTCAAATCGGTATTGCGGAACAGAATCTTGCCTCGGTTGGTTCTGGTATGGCAGCGATGGGAAAGATTCCCTTTATCGCTTCATACGCCGCCTTTTCTCCTGGTCGCAATTGGGAACAAATCCGAACCACCATTGCCTACAATAACAGTAATGTAAAAATTGTTGGCGCACACGCTGGTATCTCGGTTGGTCCTGATGGGGCGACACATCAAATGACTGAAGATCTGGCTATCATGCGTGCCATGCCCAACATGATAGTAATTGCGCCAGCTGATGTACATGAGGCACGCAAAATGACATTGGCGGTCGCCAAGCATGAGGGGCCAGTCTACTTCAGACTGGGTCGCAGTGATACTCCAACCGTTACTACTCCCGAGTCACCTTTCACCATCGGGAAAGCAGAACTTATGTACTCGAAGACCGAAGGACGAGAAAAGAATATCGGCATCGTTGTGACTGGATCACTTTTGTATAATGCACTCATGACAGCCGTAGAGCTTGAGAAGGAGGGGCTGGGCGTGTCGGTGCTACATATGGCAACTATTAAGCCCCTAGATACCGAAGCGCTCTTGAAACTAGCTTCAACACACACTGCTCTCGTGACAGTGGAGGAGCATCAGATTGCTGGTGGTCTTGGGAGCGCTGTGGCTGAATACCTAAGTGGAGTTAAACCGACTAGAATCGAACGAGTGGGTATAAAAGACACCTTCGGCCAATCCGGCGAACCAGATGAATTAATTGCCCACTATGGTATGGATATACCAGCTATCATAGAAGCTGCTAAAAGGCTTATTTAGATTAAACCAATTTGGTATTTTATAGAGTTTCTTCCTGTATCCAAGATGCGTAAGAACTGTTCGATTCAACTTCAGCGAGCTTTATTATGCAGGGGACTTCGTAAGGATGATGGAGTTCGATGTACTCCTTAACTACGTCCCAGTTATTAATTTTTGTTTTCAATATTGCGGCCACTTCTGTTGTTGTTTCGATTTTACCCTTCCAAGTATAAGAGCTTGTGATAGGGAAGAAGTTTGCGCAGGCAATGATCTTTTTTTGTAGAAGGGCGTTGGTTATAACTTGAGCAGCGGCTAGGTCCTTATGGATTGTATAAATTAAAACAAACGACATGTCACAATTATACGATTTTTAAATGAACATACAAAACCGCCGCCTTCGGGCGGTGGTTTTTATAGTACTGTTAACAGTACTATAACGATTTAAGTTTTTTATGAGATTTTACTGGCCACGTACTGCGCTGGGCGATTCGCGAGGAATTCTTCTAACTTCTCGCGGGTGAGTAAGCCAGCCTGAGCGCCGATTTTTTGGACGACTGACATGGAGTTGATAGGGCCCCAAGCCAGGGCTTCTTCAGGGCTCTTGCCAAGAATAATCGCCGCTGTGAAAGTCGAAGCAAACGAGTCGCCCGCGCCAGTACGATCGACGGGGTCAGCTGGGTCAGGGTACATTGGCATGTGCCAAGCTTCACCGTTAGCATCAAGGGTGTAGGCACCGTTTGGTCCGTCGGTAATCACTGGAATTTTTGGTCCAAGTGCTTGTAGCTTACGTAAGAGGGTTGGCAGGTGTTGTTCGGTGGTCTTTAGAATTTCTTGCGATTCTTCTTTGTTACAGAAAAAGATTTCAGTGTGTTCATAAACATCTTTTAATTCCTCAACCCCAAGTTTGATTTGGAAGGTGCCAGGTTGAAAGACTAGCTTTGTCTCAGGATGTTCAATTACGTATCTAGCAATTTCATGATGGAAGGCGATACCGTGTTCACCAACCGAAGAGAAGTAAATATAACGAGGCGGAACAGGGAAGTCGGGCAGCGAGTAGGGGTAAGTTTCGTGCTGGATGAGAATCGTACGCTCGGCGCCATGACGAAGGACATAGTGGTAGTTGGTAATTTTTCCTTCGTGCACTTTCACAAAGTCAGTCGCGATCCCTTCTTGGCGTAGTGCATCCAAACACTCTTTACCGAATTTATCGTGGCCGATATCTGAGACAAGAGCGGTTTCAAGGCCGAGACGATGGGCGGACACAGCGGCATTCGGGGAGTTACCAACAGCTGGCACCACCACTACACTCTGGTAAGGAATCTTCCCACCAAACGGCATCTGAAGAATCTTTTTCCCAGTATCTATGTCTTCGAGTACAGTGGACATGTCCATCCGAAGTTCAATAAAAGCATCCATCAAGATGTCGCCGATGGCAACAAAATCATATTGGTGTGACATATGTCCAAATTATACCAATAAAAGGGCTGCTTTTTTTGCCAACTTTGGAAAACTCCTGCCAGATAACTGGGCGAATTTGTTATACTAGAGGACATGATACGAAGCTTACTTGCCGTTTTTCTGTGTCTCGCTATTTTGTTGCCTGCACTTCCGGTAGCAAATGCCGAAACTGATATCGAGCGAAAAACTAGATTAGAAACTGAACTCAAGAAAGTAGAGGCAGAGATTGCACAGCAACAGACTCTAGTTGATGGAAAACGGGGAGAGAGACAGTCGCTCGAACGTGATCTGTCGATTATTGAAGGTGAGATCAAACAAGTGCAGCTTGGTATCCAAGCTCGTTCACTCGCAATTGAACAACTTTCCGATCAGATTGGTGAAAAAGAAGTAGTCCTTTCGATCCTCGAAGAGCGCTTAAAAGAACAAGAAGACTCACTGGCTGATCTGGTGCGCAAGAGCGCGATGGCAGAAGATTACACTCTAGTAGAGATGATGCTTAGTAAGAAGAATCTCTCTGACTTTTTTTCTGACGTGGCCGTGTACGAAAATCTCAAAGAATCACTGAGCGAGTCACTTAAGGTTCTCCACTCAATAAAAGGCGACACCAATGATCAAAAAGGGCAGCTGGAAGGGAAGCAGGAAACTGAAGCGGAGATGAAGCGAATTCAAGAGTTGGAACATGAACGAGCGAAATTAAAAGAAGGGGAAAAGGAACATATCTTGACCGTCACCAAAGGCGAGGAGCGGGAGTATCAGTCGCTTTTAGAATCGCAACAACGCACCGCCGCTCAGCTTCGAAACGCACTTTTCCAGCTTCTTGGCGGCGGTGGAGCGATTGCTTTCCCAGAGGCTGTCCGTCTAGCCAAGTACGCTGGTAGTGTGGCTGGCGTGCCGCCCGAAACCATCTTGGCGATTCTGGAACAAGAATCAAATATCGGTTCCAACCTAGGTAGTTGTCTCTTTACTGATCAAAGTAGCAATCGACCAGTAATGCATCCAACTCGTGATGAACCAGTCTTTAAAGCGATTGCGTCAGCCCTTGGGTTTGATGCGTACTCCCGCAAAGTATCCTGTCCGATTTATCAGGGCGGTGAGCGGGTTGGTTGGGGTGGCGCGATGGGTCCTTCTCAATTCATTCCCTCCACCTGGGCAATGTATGGAGGGTTTGTAAACTCTGGCAGCAGTTGGGTGTACAGTTCAGGCAACGATAGGATTCGGCAATTGACTGGTGGCGGAGCACCTTCCAATCCATTTAACAACCAAGACGCTTTTATCGCCACTGCACTTTTGATGCGGGACAATGGGGCTGACGGCTCTGTTGGGGGTGATCGTTTGGCGGCTCTTAGATATTATGCTGGGTGGGGTGGCGCCAGTAATCCAGCTAATGCTTTTTATGGTAATCAGGTGATAGAGCGTAAGGCTAGACTTAAGCAAGAGATCCAAATCCTCGGTCAATAAAATTAGCGATTGGCTTTGTCGCTACGAAATTTTGTTCAGTCACCGTACATTAAGTACGTCTCCTTCTTAAAATTCCTAGGCTCCTCGCCACTCATCTAATTTTATTGACCTGAGCCAGGGGTGTAACTATAGGTGACAGGATGGCTTGCCGAAATATGATTATCTGCTATAGTGTGCGTCAATATGAAAGCTGAAATTCATCCCAAGAACTACCGCATGGTAATCTTCCACGACAACACTTCAGGTGAGCGTGTGCTTGTTGGTTCTACAATTAATACTAAGGAAACAGACAAGTGGACTGACGGTCAGGAATACCCAGTCGCCCACGTAGACGTCACCAGCGCCTCACACCCGTTTTATACTGGAAACGAGAAGACTATGGATACTGCCGGAAGAGTCGAACGATTCAAGTCTCGCGCTTCAAAGGCGAAAAAGTAGACCATCTACTTCGTTAGAAAACAAAAAATGCGCTCAATGTACGTTAAGTACACCTCGCGCATTTTTTGTTTTCATGCCTCGCATCTGGCCCACTTTTTCACCTTTGAGTAACAGGTATGTAACTGTAGTTTATTTTATAACTGATTTAGCGTAGTATAGCGACGTATATATTGTATGGAATTTTCTACTGACAAACTGCAGGAATTTAAGGAGAATCCGAAGACTTCGTTCTTGGCGGGGCAGTTTGAGGTGCTTCTGCGGAAGCGCACGGAGTCCGAGGCTATGGCGGCTAGTGACCCGGAGATGGCGGAGATGGCGCAAGAAGAAATTGACGATTTGAACACTCAGCTCAAATTAGCGTTTGAGGAAATGGAACGCATTATCGAAGCCAATAAAGAAGAGGAGGTGAAGCCGTATGGTGTTGTCCTTGAAGTGCGTGCGGGAGCTGGCGGAGACGAAGCGGGATTGTTTGCTGAGGAACTCGCTCAAGCTTATCTTAGGTACGCTGAAAAGAAAGGTTGGCCGTACACTACAGAATACGAATCGCGTTCAGCCTCAGGTGGCTACAAAGAAGCGGCGTTTGAGATTATTCATCCTGATGTTTATGATGCTTTGCGTTTCGAGACGGGAGTACATCGCGTGCAGCGGGTACCGGTAACAGAGAAAATGGGTCGGATTCATACTTCCACCATGTCGGTAGCAGTGCTTCCAATGCGTAAGAAACCACTCTTTGAGATAAATATGTCCGATATTGATATGGAATTTTCAAGAGCAGGGGGAGCCGGAGGACAGAATGTAAACAAGGTCGAATCTGCTGTCCGTCTCGTACACAGACCGACTGGTATTGATGTTCGTAGTCAGACCGCCCGTTCCCAACTAAAAAATCGTGAAAAGGCGATGGCGCTCCTTATGGCTAAACTTGAAGCAATTCACGATGAAGAAGAAGCCAAACGCCATGCTGATGTCCGTAAAGGTCAAATCGGCACGGGTGATCGTTCCGAGAAAATCCGGACCTATAATTTTCCGCAAAACCGCATCACTGATCACCGTATCAAGGAATCTTGGCATAATATAGAAGGTGTCATGACTGGCGATATGCAAAATATTTTTGATAGCCTCCAGGCTGCCGCCTCGGGTGAAACTATTGCGGAATAAGGGTCTGTATGGTAATCTTGCGCCACAAAGCCGATCCAGTGCTTTTTATTATTATATATGTCAACTACCAACTCAACTCTAATTCAACGCCTCTTCAATGCTGGGGCTCATTTCGGTTTCAAAAAGAGCCGCCGTCACCCAACTGCGGTGCCATACCTTTTTACCACTAAAGAAGGTGTCGATATTTTCGACCTCGAAAAGACTGCAACCACTATCGCTGATGTCAAAGAGCTTCTAAAGCAAGCCGGCCTGATGGGCAAGACAGTACTTTTTGTTGGTACAAAAGACGAGTCTGCAAAAATTGTTAGGAATATTGCAGAAAGAGCCGATGCTCCTTATGTGACAAACCGTTGGATCGGCGGCATGCTCACAAATCAATCAGAAATCAAAAAGCGTATCAATCGTCTCGAAGCCCTCACGCACGAATCAGCTTCGGGAGAGCTCGAGCGAAAATATACCAAGAAAGAACGCGTGATGATTAGTCGCGAAATGGATAAACTAACCTTTAACTTTGGTGGTATTAAAGACATGCAAAGATTACCAGATTACCTATTGGTAGTTGACCCTCGTCACGACCATATCGCTGTGACAGAAGCCAATAGTCGGAATATCCCA
This sequence comes from Patescibacteria group bacterium, assembly GCA_038061715.1. Classification (GTDB taxonomy): domain Bacteria; phylum Patescibacteriota; class Minisyncoccia; order Phycocordibacterales; family UBA918; genus OLB19. The sequence goes on along the minus strand of JBBTYP010000021.1, from coordinate 1,366 downwards.
ATTATCGCAATCATGAGCTCTGACTGTGACGCTACTAAGATAAATTACCCAGTGGTAGTAAACGACTCACTTCAGACCAGCGTTTCTCTTATCCTTGAGGAACTGGTGGCCGCTTTTAAAGAGGGTGCCTTAGCCTACACTCAAAAACCAATTGCTCCACGAGAAACTGCAGCGCGAGCGTAAGTATCCCGATCAAGAAACTCTAATAATTGTTCATCTCTAGCTCATTAATTTATATGGAAATTTCATCAGCCCAACTTAAGGAATTACGCGACAAGACAGGGATCTCAGTCATGCAGTGTAAGCGAGCACTCGAGGAGGCGGAAGGCGACATGGATAAAGCTGTTATTATCCTTAAAAAGAAGCGCAGTGAAGCGGCTGAAAAGAAGTCAGATCGCGAACTAGCCTCTGGTTCAGTCGGAGTGTACATACACAACACTAATGAAGTGGCCGCAATGGTACTCTTGGCCTGCGAAACAGACTTTGTATCTAAGAATCCAGAATTCATTACTTTGGCTAAGGAAATCGCTATGCAAGTAGCCGCCACCGCACCAGCATTTATCGCTCGGGCTGAAGTGTCAGACGAAATCATCCAAAAAGCCAAGGAAGTTTTTGCCCCTGAGGTAGAAGGAAAGCCAGAAGAAATGAAAGAAAAAATCATGGAAGGTAAGCTCTCAGCCTACTTCCGCGATCAAATTCTAATGGAGCAACCCTTCATCAAGAATCCTGACGTGACTATTTCTGAAATGGTAAATGGAGCGGTACAGAAGTTCGGCGAAAACGTTTCGATTGTTAAAATCTCTAGAGTTTCGGTAAAATAAAGTCATGGGATTGGCTGCTATTATCTTTTCTGTTAGCACTGCGGCCTTTGTGGGGTATGCCTTCCTTGTAACTTTGGAAGAGAGAAACGCCCGCCGATTTATCGGCGGGCGTTTCCGTGAACGGCTCGATGTTCAATTTGAACATGTTGGCCAGCAATTCGAGCATCACTTTAAGCATGTTTCTAGGTATCTCCTACAGTTGGGTTGGTACTATAGTGTGCACTCAATTTTGCGAACTGTACTCACTGCCTTAGTGTCCTCCTATAACTACATCGAAGGTATTTTTGAAAGAAATCGCCTCCGAACCAAGGAACTGCGCAAGGAGTTCAAACTACAACTCCACCGAAAATCACACTTGAGCCATATCGCCGACCATAAAGCGGAAACGGCGCTTTCTGAAGAAGATAAAGAAGTGCTTAAGACCAGAAAACTAGAACAAGACCACTAGCATTATATTGGGATTCTGATATTATGCTGGGCACGATTTATTAATGCCGCCTTAGCTCAGTTGGTAGAGCAACACTTTTGTAAAGTGAAGGTCCTCG
>JBBTYP010000020.1:4623-51725 GCA_038061715.1 Patescibacteria group bacterium | reverse complement strand
TGAGCACGTTCTTCTTGCTAAGCAAGTGGGTGTACCAAACATCATCGTATTTCTTAACAAATGCGATATGGTGGAAGACGCAGAAATGCTAGAACTCGTAGAAGAAGAACTTCGTGAACTTTTGACTGCTAACGGATACGATGGAGCCAACGCTCCAATTATCCACGGTTCAGGTCTTAAGGCTCTTGAAGATCCAACCTCAGAATGGGGTGAAAAAGTCATCGCTCTAGCTGACGCTATGGACGCATACTTCCCAACTCCAATTCGGGATCTCGACAAGCCCTTCCTTATGCCGATTGAAGACATCTTCTCAATTGAAGGACGCGGTACGGTTGTAACTGGTCGTGTTGAACGAGGAGCGGTGAAGGTAGGTGAAGAAGTAGAAATCGTTGGTATCAAGGATACTGCCGTTACTACCGTTACAGGAGTTGAAATGTTCAACAAGCAACTCGACCGAGCACAAGCTGGCGACAACGCTGGTATTCTTATCCGCGGTGTGAAAAAAGAAGATGTGCACCGAGGACAGGTATTGGCCAAGAAGGGTTCAGTAACACCGCACTCAGAATTTGAGGCTGAAGTATACGTACTTTCAAAGGACGAAGGTGGTCGTCACACTCCATTCTTCTCTGGCTACAAGCCACAGTTCTACATTAGAACCACTGACGTAACTGGCGATGTAACTCTAGCTGAAGGGACTGAAATGGTTATGCCAGGGGACACTGCAACTTTCAAGGTGAAGTTGGTAGCTCCAGTCGCACTTGAAGAGCAAACTAACTTTGCGATTCGTGAAGGTGGGAAGACGGTAGGGGCGGGTGTTGTAACCAAGATAATCGCATAAGTGCACTTGGATGTACCTCATCTGCTTCGATGCGCTGCACAGTTTGCCACTCACCGTACGTTAAGTACGGCTCGCGTCAAACTCCTGGCGCGTCTCGCACCTGAGGCACCCCAAGCACACTTAGTGTAAATCTAATTATTATGGCCACAGAAAAAACAGCTGACAAAGCTGGCTCTATCAACAAATTGCGAATCCGGGTGCAAGCCTACGAACACAAGATTCTTGATGCCAGCGTGAAGCAAATCATCGACACGGCCACTCGTTTTGATGCCAAGGTAGTCGGACCAATCCCACTGCCAACGCAAATCAAAAAGTACACCGTAAACCGATCGACCTTCGTTCACAAGGACGCACGAGAACAATTCGAGATGCGAACCCACAAGCGTGTGATCGACATCTTAAACCCTGGTCCTAAGGTGGTAGAGGCTCTCACAAACCTCTCACTTCCGTCGGGAGTTAACATCGATGTAAAAATGATGTGATTATCCCAGAAATAGCTAACTTCTTCGTTACTCTGCGAAGTTTGGCACTCACCGTACAAGGAGTACGGCTCGCGCCAAACTTACTGAGCGCCTTGTATTTTATTTATTTCTGAAAGAATCAACAAAAAGCCCCGCGCCTTCGGCGCGGGGCTTTTTGTTATCCCCAACTATCTATCATTGATAGCTTGTAGAAAGTTTTGTAGGGAGTATCATGTATGGACGACGGAGGGCGTGCTAGCGATAGCACGCCCTTCTCTGTCGTAGTATGAAGCGTGCGACACCGGTTGCACTCTCTATACTTATTAGAAATAGTTCTTTGGAGAAGTAATCTAGAATCTCACACACAAACATCAGTTTGCGGCAAGATTCTAGATTACTTCTCACGTTCTTTATAATCATTCAAATATTTAATCATATGAATGAATCAAACTCTGTGGTAACCCCACAAACAAACGAAATGTTTAGTAGTGAACATGGATGGATGGTCCAATGTTTAAGTCTCGCAGCTCTTGGGCTGATGACGTACTTACACATTGCTCCCATGATTACATAGTCATGAAATAGCATTTCAGAAAGCCGTATCCGCAAAAGCCGATACGGTTTTTCTTATATAAAAAATGGTCGGATACGCGGGGTATCCGACCTACATTTCGCCCTGAAAAGTTACTTGTCCGACGAAGGGGCTTGTACTCGCCGCCATTCGTTTAGAGCGGTGAGGGCATTTTCATGATTTCTCAGAAAAGCGACGGCGTTGGCGTCACCCTCCCCTGCATCTTTGCGTAAGCGATCCATCTCTTCGTGAGATGGTGGAAGAACCTGCATAATTTGACCTCCATGAATAGAATTTAAGGTTCCGCATAAATAAACCATAAAATCAAAAAACTTGCAAAATATGCAGGAGTTGTTATAGTAGCGCTAGCTTTTTAAGACCTATGTACGTGAGGCAACTCACGGACCAATGGGCACGAACCGCGCCATTTTATGTGTGCGAGCTTGTGCTCGCGTCCATAATGGCGCGGTTTGTCGTATGGGTCCGAGGCATTTGCCTCAAAAAAGCTTTATTTACAAGTTAGGTTCATACGAAATGAAATTCATTCTCGGAACAAAGACCGGCATGACACAGGTCTTCAGTGATACTGGTGTCTGTCAGGCCGCTACTGTGCTTCGGGTTACTCCGGCGACTGTTTCGCAAGTGCGAACTATCGAAAAAGACGGCTACGTTGCGGTACAGGTTGCTTCTGGTACTCAGAAGGAATCTCGTGTCGCTAAAGCGCAGAAGGTCCACTTCGGTGGTGCTATCGCAGCAGCCAAGGAGTTCCGCCCCAAAAAGGGAGAGGAAGCCCAAATCGCCGGACTCGAAAAAGGTTCAACTATTTCAGTCTCTGCTTTCGCTCCAGGTGACAACATCACTGTGAGTGCCGTATCGAAAGGTAAGGGTTTCCAAGGTGTGGTCAAGCGGCATGGCTTTAAAGGCGGTCGCCGCTCTCACGGTCAGAAACACTCAGAACGTGAACCAGGATCAATTGGTGTCGGAGGTATTGGTCGTGTACAAAAGGGCACTCGCATGGGTGGCCGCATGGGCGGTGACACAATCACTGTCAAAAATCTCACTGTTCTCCAGGTTAATGAGAAGGAAAATCTTCTCATCGTAGCGGGAGCAGTCCCAGGTCGAAAAGGAACATTAGTCGAAGTTTACGGCGCATAAGCGAAATACTATGAATGCAAAAGTATATTCTAAAGATGGTAAGGAAGCCGGTAAGGTTACCCTTCCAGAATCAGTGTTTGGTGTAGCCTGGAATGCCGACTTAGTACATGAAGTAGTACTGGGTATGCAAGCCAATGCCCGTGGTATCAGTTCGGCACACACAAAAGGTCGGGGTGAAGTTTCTGGTGGTGGTAAGAAGCCATGGAAGCAAAAAGGAACTGGCCGAGCCAGACACGGTTCGACTCGTTCACCGATCTGGGTTGGTGGTGGAGTCTCACACGGCCCCCGCAATGAAAAAGACTACTCAGTAAAAATAAACAAAAAAGTACGTGCGAAAGCCTTAGCTACTGTGTTGACTAAAAAGTTTACTGATAACGAAATTATCTTTGTTGACTCACTCAAACTGGATGAGCCAAAGACAAAAGAAGCAAAGTCAGTGATTGTAGCTATCGCTAAAGGATCTCAGAACGATGCGCTTGCGACCAAGCGTAAGAACGCTGCTCTTTTTGTGATCGCTACGCGCGATCTCGCGACTGAGAAAAGTTTCCGAAACTTTGGTAACTACGAAGTTATCATGGCCAAGGACGTGAATCCGGTTGATCTGCTCACTTATAAGTACGTTGTTATGGCCGATGCTGCCGCTTCAGTAGAAGTACTAGAAAAGCGCACTGCCACAACAGCACCTAAGTCAAAGTAATATGGCTCTCTTTGGAAAAAAGAAAGAAGCTCCAGTAGAGAAAACTGTGACTGCAAAAAAACAGGTGCCCCAAATGGCAACTGATAACAATCTCCACGCTATCTTGGTGAAACCACACTTCACTGAGAAATCGATGAGCATGGGTGAGAAAGACGTTTACACTTTTGAAGTGAAGCGCGACGCCACCAAGTTCCAAGTGCGAGATGCAGTCAAAGCTCTCTACAACGTGACGCCGGTAAAGGTCAATATCGTAAATAAAAGACCAGCTCATCGCCCGAAGGGGTCAACGAATCGTAAGGTTATGGTGTCAGGTATGAAAAAGGCTTATGTCTACCTTAAGAAGGGCGACTCAATAAATTTGGTCTAAATTTGACGAATCACGTCGTTGCTTCGCGAAAAATTTTAGTCAACGTATAAACATACACCTCCTAAAATTTTTCACTTGCGCCTCGTGCTTCATTCAAATTAAAACCAAATTCCGCTTCGTAAGAAGTATCATTATAAGTTAGGAAGATAAGGCTACTCGCCACTATTTTCTAACCCAGAAGCTACTTTGTAGCTTCCAATCATAAGAATTATGAAACAATACAAACCAACCTCAGCTGGCCGTCGTGACGGATCAGTCATTGAGTACAAAAAGAAACTAACCAGTACGTCTAGTAACCCCCTCAAGTCTTTGACTAAGGGACGTCGCAGTACTGGTGGACGTAACAATCAAGGTCGCACTACCATGCACTACCGCGGCGGTGGAAACAAACGAACCTATCGTGCTATCGATTTCAAGTACGAAAAGAAAGATATTCCAGCCACTGTCGAAACGATTGAATACGATCCCTTCCGTTCAGGATTTATCGCGCTTATTTGCTACCGTGATGGTGAGCGTCGCTATATCCTTGCCCCACAGACACTAGGAAAAGGAGCCGTTGTTATTACTTCAGCCACCGCTAAAGTGGCGGTTGGTAACCGTCTTCCACTGAACGCGATTCCAGTTGGTACCTTCGTGTACAACGTGGAAATTAAGCCAGAAAACGGTGCGAAACTGGGTCGCTCAGCTGGTACTCATATTGAAGTAGTGGCTCAAGATCCGAAACATACAACCCTGAAGATGCCATCAACTGAGCTCCGCAAAGTAGCCAATACAGCCTGGGCCTCCGTTGGTTCAGTTTCAAATGAAGAACACCGACTGGTTTCTCTTGGTAAGGCGGGACGAGCTCGTCATATGGGACTTCGTCCGAAGACTCGTGGTACCGCCAAGAACGCCGTTGATCACCCACATGGAGGTGGTGAAGGTAAGTCCCCTCGCGGACACCGTCGTAGTCGTACCAAACAAGGACGACCGACAGGTAAGGGTCAAAAGACTCGCTCACCAAAGAAATACTCCAACAAACTCATTGTAGCGAGACGCAAACCTGGTAAATTAATGCGATCAGGTAAATAGCATTAACCTGCTAAATATAAATGAGCCGCCCGAAGGGCGGCTCATTTATATTTCTAAATCCCAGGTTTTCGTTCGCGTTCTTTAAAAGTGATGTGAACCAGTCGCTTCATCGTTTTCAATTCAGAAAAATTTTCCTTGGGGTCGGGGTCCGTATGGACCGCGACTTTTTGGATACTTTGGCCGGAGATGAGAAGTCCAAAACCACCAGGAGTGTAACTCGCGGTCACGTACCGCCCACTGGCACTTCTTTTGTTCGAACGAATTTCTCCAGGCGCAATCATTTTGATGCCAGGGATTTTCTTTAGTTCATACACCACCGCTTGCGCAGTTTCAGTCAGGGAAGAATGTTCGCGTCCGCGGGGTTTAGGCATAATAAATTTAGATTATCACAAAAAATCCGCCGTTACCTAAGGCGGTAAGGCGGAAAATAGAGGACTCGGCTGCGGCGGCTCCCCAGGGAGAGTCGCCGCAGCCGTTGCGATTTTATTTGCGAGTGACCGACTATGCTAACCGGTCCAAAATCTTCTCCAGCCACACCATGGTGGCAATGAGTGAGAAGGCGAGGAAACGAGCTGGGTCGTCCAGACTGAACCAAACGACGAAGGGCAGCAGCCAGTAAATGAACAAGCTGTACCAAAGCTTCTGGCTCTTGTCCTGGTAGATGAACCACTTCGGAATTAAGAGCATAAGCATAAAGGATGTAATCTGCCAGACGGCGCTCAGTAGGAACGCCTCCATCACATTGTCGTAACCCTTGATGTCGTTAAGCACTTCGTCGGTGAGGAGGAAAGCCCCGAACCCAGCTTTGTTGCCGATAGTATATGAGATGCCAGTGACAGTTATACCGACCATAGCAGCCAGCATGAAGCCGAAAGTCTTTTGCGGCAGATGATCTTGATTATTCATGGAAACTCTCCAAGGTTGAAGAACGGGGAACTCGTGCGCCGATACTAGCATGCTAATTTAAAAAGTCAAGGTTTACGGCGGAGGCGAAGCCCGCCGCAAAAAAATTGACTTTTTTGGCCATTCTGGTATTCTCTTCGGGTTCCAACCTTTGTCGCGAGTCGGTCCTAACTATCTATTTGGGACCGACACAATCAACAAAATAAAGGACTGGGAGTTCCTACTAAGGCCGGCCGTTACCTGTCTTTATAAGGAACTCTCAATCAGCCGCCACTGCGCGGCTTGTTTCTGTATGAAATGAGCCTGCTGCACGCGGGTTATAAACTAACTCTAGCAATTTCTAGATAAAACTGGCTGTGGTGGATGAGATTCGAGAAGTCTAGGTTTTGTTCAAGGAGCGGTACAAGCGTACCGTGACGCCGGACAAAACCGTAACGACGAAGAAGCTCGCCGCTACAGACCTGTTTGTACGCAAATATGTCACGATCATTGTATAAAGGACCGTATGTAGACGAAAAGCTTCTCAAAAAGATAGCCGGGAAAAAAGCCGGCGAGAGTGCTGTAATAAAGACTTGGGCTCGCCGCTCTACTATCTCTCCAGAAATGGTCGGATTCACCTTCGGCGTTCACAACGGTAAAGACCATGTCGATGTGCTAGTCGCGGAAGAAATGGTAGGTCACAAACTCGGTGAGTTCTCACCAACCAAGAAATTCTGGCGTCACGGAGGTAAGATGCAGAAGGAACTTGACCAGAAGAAGAAGGCGGCGGATATTGCCACCGCTAAAGCGGCCAAGACCACAACTGCTAGTCCAGCTAAGAAGAAATAATCATTATGAAAGCCATTCTCAAAGATTATCGTCAGTCACCTCGTAAGGTTCGCTTACTAGCTGATCTGGTGCGCGGTAAGAAAGTCGCAGATGCTCTTGCTACTCTACGTTTCGTAGATAAGCGGGCGGCCGGACCTTTTGCAAAAGTTATCGAATCTGCTGTCGCTAACGCTAAGCAGCAAGGAGCCGATACTGCAAAACTCTTTATCAAGACAGTTGCTGTCGATAAAGGGACAGTCCTCAAGCGCTCAATGCCTCGCGCTCGCGGTTCTGCCTCACGTATTAACAAGCGTAACAGCCACATCACGGTTGAGCTAAGCGTAAAATAATTATGACACACGTAGCACATCCATATATTCAACGCATTGGCGTGAATCGCGACTGGAGAAGTCGTTGGTTTACCACCGATCCAAAAAAGTTTCGCGAATACCTTCGGGTCGACGCTGCTCTGCGCAAGCACCTCAAGACTCGTCTTAAGGGTATGGCGGTAGACACTATCGAGATCGAACGGAGCGACAAAGAAATTCGCCTTATTATCAAAACCGCCAAACCAGGACTTATTATCGGCCGCAGTGGCGACGGTATTACAGCCCTTAAGAAAGAGCTAGATCTCTTCCTTCGTTCACAGAAGATGTCGGCTAAACTCGGTCTCAAGATTGATATCGAAGAAATCCGTTCCCCAGAATCATCAGCTCGAATCGTTGGGCAAATGATCGCTGAAGGACTAGAAAAACGTATGACCTTCCGTCGAGTAATGAAGCAAACAGCCGAAAAGGTAATGGCTAACCGCGACGTCGAAGGCGTCCGGATGTCACTGGCTGGCCGCCTGGGCGGAGCTGATATGGCAAGACGAGAAGAATTAAAGAAAGGACGTGTTCCTCTCCAAACTCTTCGGGCTGACATCGACTTCGCTCGAGTAGAAGCCAATCTTCCATACGGAGTAATCGGCATCAAAGTTTGGATTTACCGTGGTGAAGTCTTCACTGACCGAACAACTGGCAAACAAGAACAATCTACCCGCGGAGGTAGCCAATCACGTGAGGCACGAGCACCACGTACTAACCGTCCAACTAAGTAATCGCTATGTTGTTTCCTAAAAAAGTTAAGCACCGCAAGTGGCAGACTAATCGCATTAGTGAAGAGCGCCGTCAGCGCCCAGACACTCGTGGCGTAACTGTCGCTTACGGAGAGTATGGTCTTATGGCCATTACTGGCTCACGCGTAAAGTCAAACCAAATTGAAGCCGCCAGGCGAGTGATTTCTCGTACGACAGGCAAAACTGGCCGAGTCTGGATTCGTATCTTTCCCGATCGTCCGATTACCAAAAAAGCGGCTGAAGTACCGATGGGTAAAGGTAAGGGAGACCCAGACCACTTTGTGTTCGAAGTTCGACCAGACCGTGTTCTGTTTGAAGTTAGCGGTGTAACAGAAGATATTGCTCGTGAAGCATTCCGAAAAGCCACTGCAAAATTACCAGTCAAAGGAAAGTTCGTGCGTCGTTTAGACTCACGTGCAAAGTAATCTTAGCGCTTATGACAAAGATGGAAGACATCAAAAAGAAGTCAGATGCGGAACTTGCCGAGCTTGTTTCTACTGCCAGAAAGACAGTACAAGGAGAACGGTTTAAGGATGCGTTCAGTCGCAAAGCTGAGGCTATCCACACTGCGAAAAAAGATACTGCACGTGCCCTGACTGAGCTTCGAACCCGCCACAGTAATAACGCAACTAAATAAGTATGAGTACCGAACAAACAAGTAACGGGCGCGTGCTCCGCGGAAAGGTCGTCTCCTCAAAGATGACCGACACCATTACGGTAGCGGTAGAGCGATACGTGAAGCATCCAAAATACAAGAAGTTCCAACGCCTAACCAAAAAATATTTGGTGCATGATAAAGGAAATACTGCCCAAGTCGGACAACAGGTCGAAATCAAAGAGGTTCGCCCGATCTCAAAACGCAAAAGTTTTGAGCTCGTAATTAAGTAAGCGTATGATTCAACCACAGACAATCGTAAAGATTACCGACAACTCAGGCGGTAAGATCGGACGAGTATTTAAAGTTCTTGGCGGCTCAAAGAAACGCTACGCTGAACTAGGAGAAATGGTCGTGCTGGCGGTACAAACAGCAGAACCACGTAAGTCAATTAAGAAGAAGGACGTGGTATATGCCGTCGTTGTACGTCAACGAAAGCCATATCGTCGTAAGGATGGTTCTTACGTAAGCTTCGACGATAACGCCGTAGTGATTATCGACAAGGCTAAGAAGGAACCAAAGGCAAACCGTGTCTTCGGACCAATCCCACGTGAAATCGCAGAAGCGGGATACCAAAAAATCGTTTCATTAGCACCCGAAGTTGTATAGCCTATGAAAATTAAACAAGGAGATACCGTTAAGGTAATTGCCGGTAAGGATAAGGGTAAGACAGGAACTATCCTGCTGACTCTTAAAGAAACCGATCAGGTAGTAATCGAAGGAGTGAATGTGGCTAAGCGTCACCAAAAGAATAAGCGCTCACGTTCACAAGGACAAATTATTGAAAAGAGTATGCCAATTCACGTTTCGAATGTATCTCTCATGGAAGGTGATAAAACCGTCCGCGCCGGCTACATGATGGAAGGTGAAGGAGATAAGCGGAAAAAGGTTCGCATCTCAAAGGCTTCAGGAAAGAAAATTTAACTAAAAGAGTATGGAAACAGTACAGGCTCAATTAAATAGTGCATACCAAGCGCTCAAGGGTACTTTCGGGTACAAAAACCCTCACCAGGCACCAACTATCGATAAGGTGGTAGTGTCAGTTGGAACTGGTCGGGTTGATGACAAAGCTAAGATTGCTCTTATTCAAGATCGCTTGGCAAAAATCACTGGACAAAAGCCATCACCCCGCCCAGCCAAGCAGTCAATCGCTTCATTTAAGCTCCGCGAAGGTGAAATTATTGGTTACCAAGTAACTCTTAGAGGTGCTCGCAAACTACACTTTCTCGATAAGTTGATTCACCTCGCACTCCCGCAAACGCGAGACTTCCGTGGCCTAAAGGTGACTTCTATTGATGAAATGGGCAACTACACACTTGGTATCAAGGAAAATTCAATTTTCCCTGAAACAGCCGATGAAGAACTGAAAGATGTTTTTGGTATGTCTATCACCCTTGTGACTACAGCAAAGTCAAAGGCTGAATGTGAAGCGCTTTTGCGACACATAGGACTCCCACTTAAAAAAGAAGAGACTGCGTAATAAATAATTACGGTACGAAAAACCCCAGGCATTACCCTGGGGTTTTTCGTACTCGTATGACATTGACACATATAAACAATGAAGGTATGTTTATTTTGCATTGGAAAGCAGCGTTCTTCAAATAAAGGGGTTTACCATGAATAATTCCACGCTTCGTTCGGTCGGTACGGTCGTAGATACCACGAAACCGATCAATCTTCTCATCTTGCCAACCAGACATATTGAAGCCGGCAAGGTCGGCATAACCTTCCATTGTCAGCTGCGTGCTGAGTGGGATTTTGATTTCGATAAGCTCATTTTGGTACCAGCGGCTTGTGTTTCAGTTCAGCAAATTTTCAAACAGTTCAAGGATATATCTTTGAACGCTACTGGGGCTGAGGCACTGCTTCAATTGCAACCTAAAGAGTGGCAAAAGCCTTGGCTTGAACACACGCTTTATTTTCCGGCAACATCGTTCCTTACGAAGACTGGTGAAAAAATGATGATGGTACGGAAAGGTAAGGATGGTCCTGAATCGGCCTTAGTCGATTTTAATGACTCACCTGCTGTTGACGTGCGGATCCCTATGTTCATTAAGTAAAAGTAAATAGCCTCGCGCCAACAAGAGCTCCGTTCTCATGTTGGTACGGGGCTTTTGTTTATGATGGTACGGTACAGCCACACCCCTTAAAAATTAGTAGTGTGGGCTTGCTATTTTTATACTTTCTGGTATTCTTGGCGCCATCGACGGGTATGGCCTCCGAACCACCCGTTGAAGGCCTATATTCCTTTGAATAAAGCCGGATTTATAAAGAGGCACGTCACTAATTCTTGGTGATACGGCCTCATCAAAAATGTACAATTTGGCAAATTTCTTTGTCGCTACGGAATTTTCCTCAGTCATCGTAGATTGACTACGTCTCTTTCGAAAAATTCCTAAGCTCCTCGAACTTTACTCAAATTGTACATTTTGAACTCAATAATTAAACACAATGGCACGAAAGTCTTTGATTGTGCGTTCAGAACGTACACCAAAATTTAAGTCACGCGTTGTTCGTCGTTGTAAGCTTTGCGGCCGAAAGCACGGATACTTGCGTGACTTCGATATGTGTCGAATTTGCTTCCGCGAACTCGCACACGAAGGACACATACCAGGCGTTAAGAAATCATCATGGTAGGAGATACAATTGGCGATTTCATTATTCGCCTTAAAAACGCTGGCGCAGTGAAGAAGAGCACTGTTTCAGTACCGTATTCAAAGCTTCGCCATAGCGTGGCTAAGAAGTTGGTTGATGCTGGTTACATCACAGCAGCTACCGAACACGGAAAGCGCGTACAGGACAAGACCCTAGAAGTCACTCTTAAGTACGAGGACGGCTCTCACAAGATTCGCGGCGTAAAGCGTGTCTCGAAGCCTGGTCGTCGTTTGTACACCAAGGTCGCAGATATTCACCCTATTAAATTTGGACAAGGACACCTCATCCTTTCAACTCCAGCTGGCATTCTTACGAATGTGGAAGCCAAGGAGAAGAAAGTTGGTGGTGAGCAATTGTTCATTATCTGGTAATTTATGTCTCGATTAGGAAAACAACCACTCACTATTCCAGCTGGCGTTACTATCAGTATCGTTGACGGAGTACTTGAAGTGAAGGGACCAAAGACAACTTTGCGTCGAGCAGTGAGGAACGATATTACGTTCACAATTGAAGAGAATATCCTTACCCTTACACCAGGCAAGACTGATCTTGCTAAAGCGCTCTGGGGTACCTATGCGGCACATGTGCGCAACATGGTAAAAGGCGTGACAGAAGGTTTTGAAAAAGTTCTAGAAATTGAAGGAGTAGGATTCCGAGCGGAAGTAAAGGGCACAGATCTCTTTATGAATCTCGGTTTCTCACACCCAGTGATTATCGCTATTCCAAGCGCTATTTCAGCTGAAGTGGTGAAGGGTGTCATCACTCTTAAAGGACCAGATCTCGAAGAATTAAACCAATTTGCCGCCAATGTTCGCAAGGTGAAGAAACCAGAGCCATACAAAGGCAAAGGGATTCGTTACCGTGGAGAATTCATTATCCGTAAGCAAGGCAAGAAGGCCTCATAATCGTAATCATTGTATATGGAAAAGACACAATACAAAAACCACATGCGTGAGATGCGACACAAGCGCCTTCGCGCCAAGATTGTTGGTACCGCTACTCGGCCTCGTCTCGCTGTATTCCGTAGCAACACTGCTATCTATGCGCAGCTCATAGATGATACCGTAGCGAAAACACTCGCCACAGTAGATTCTCGTAAGGAGAAAGGAACAGGTGTAGAAAGAGCCAAGGTAGTCGGAGCCGCAATTGCGAAAAAAGCAACTACGCTCGGGCTAACTGAAGTCGTATTTGACCGTGGTGGATACAAATACCAAGGATCTATCGCCGCGCTAGCGGATGCCGCAAGAGAGGGAGGACTGAAGTTTTAGGCAAGTCTAAAATTTCCAGTCAAAAGTACAAGTACTTTCCCCTTTCTACATTAAACATTCAACTTAAAATTATGTCAGAAACAAAACAGCCGGAAGCTACAACTGAAGTTACAACTTCAGAAGCCGTGGTGCCCGTAGTGGCCACTACAACCGATGCACCAGCTGGTGACGCCGCAACTCGCCGTCCACAACGTGGCGGTGATCGTCGCGGCACCGGGGGTCGTAACGACCGTCGTCCTCGTCGCCAGGCTCGTCCTGAGCGCGTGCGTCCTGAGTATGAACAAAAAATTATCAGTATCCGTCGAGTAACTCGTGTTATGGCCGGTGGCCGACGCTTCAGTTTTTCAGTAGCGATGGTTATTGGTGACAAGAAGGGTAAAGTCGGGGTTGGTATCGGTAAAGCTGGCGATACCCAGTTGGCAATTGAAAAAGCCGTCCGTGATGCCAAACGCAATATGATTACTGTTACGATGAACAAAGACGGTCACCTTCCTCACGACGTGCACATCAAATATGCATCGAGTGAAGTAATGGTTCAACCGGCACCAGGTCGGGGACTCGTAGCTGGCTCATCAGTGCGTACAGTACTAGAGATGGGTGGTGTAAAAGATGTGACAGCGAAGATTTTTTCACGCTCAAAAAATAAACTTAACAACGCACGCGCTGCAGTCGAGGCGCTCAAGCAATTAAAGAAAGCGTAATATGCAACTTCATGAACTTAAGCCAGTAACTCAGAAAAAAGTTGCTAAGCGAATCGGGCGGGGCGGAAAGCGTGGCAAGATGTCTGGCCGCGGACACAAAGGACAGACAGCCCGTGCTGGTAACAGCACACGTTCAGAAATGCTCGAATTCATCAAGAAGATCCCCAAGCTTCGTGGTCATGGCAAGAACCGGGCCCAGACTGTAAACGAAGAGCGTGTTATCGCTGTCCCAGTAAATTTGGTAAAGCTTGAAACAACCTTCGAAAACGGTGCTACCGTGTCTCCCAAGACGCTGGTCGTAGCAGGTTTGATTACTACTGTTCGTAAAAAGGCACCTGTCGTCAAGATTCTTGGCACTGGTGAAATCACTAAGAAAATCAACGTAGAAGGTTGTCAGGTGTCAGCCACCGCGAAAGCAAAGATTGAAAAGGCTGGCGGAAGTGTCAAATAAGCGATAGCATAACGCCTATGCAGACATTTCTTCACAAATTAAAAATCATTGTTACCGAGTCAGCCATCCGCAATCGAGTTCTCTTTGTCCTCGCGGCTCTGATCGTCTTCCGTCTTTTGGCAGCCATTCCAATTCCTGGAGTCGACCAAACTGTGCTGGAACAATTTTTCGCGAACAATCAGTTTCTTGGGCTCCTTAATATATTCTCTGGCGGTGGGTTAGCGAATCTATCAATTGTAATGTTGGGGGTTGGTCCGTTTATTACGGCTTCAATCATCATGCAACTTTTGACTGTGATGTCACCAGCTCTTAAGAGTATGTATACCGAGGAAGGAGAAGCTGGACGCGCCAAATTCACTCAATTTAGTCGCATGCTGACCTTGCCGCTAGCGATCTTGCAGGGTTTTGGTTTCCTTACTTTATTGCAAAGCCAAGGCGTCATTAGCGGTCTGTCGACTTTCGACTTCATCGCCAACGTCACCCTCATCGTAGCTGGCTCAGTTATGTTGATGTGGATTGGAGAACTAGCCACAGAGTATGGCATCGGGAATGGACTATCGATTATCATCTTTGCTGGTATTGTGGCGAGCTTCCCATCCACGATTGGACAGTTGGCTTATACTTACGATCCAGCCCAACTTCCGCTTTATCTCGGTTTTGTGTTAGTAGCGCTCACGATTGTCTTTTTGGTCGTCTTTATGACTGAGGCGGAACGTCCAGTGCCCGTGACTTACGCCAAGCAGAGTCGTGGGGGCCAAACCTACGGTTCAAGTACATCATACATACCGTTGCGCCTCAACCAGGCTGGTGTGATTCCTATCATCTTCGCCCTATCAATCATCCTCTTCCCTCAGATGGTATTGAATATCCTCTCGGCTTTTAATCTACCGTGGGTAGCTGGAGCCAACGAAGTAGTAACAGGCTTCATTAGTAATCAACTGGCCTATGGGATCACCTACTTCGTTTTAGTCTTCCTCTTTACCTTCTTCTATACGGCGGTTACTTTTGATCCGGATGCGATGGCTAAGAATTTGCAACGAAACGGTGCCTTCATCCAAGGCCTCAGGCCTGGTTCACACACCGCTGAGTACCTCGGAAACGTCGTAACCCGCCTCACTCTGGTCGGAGCCATCTTCCTCGGTTTCGTAGCTGTTCTACCTGTCGGTATGCAAGTACTCACTGGTATTGCAGCCCTCGCTATTGGTGGAACGGCGGTGCTGATTGTGGTGAATGTGGTCTTAGACCTCCTCCGCCGACTAGACGCTCAAGTTTCACTCCGCGAGTATTAAGATTTTCCTAAAATCACCTAATCTGTTTCGTTGCGCTTCAGTCAAATTGGCGCTCACCGTACGTTAAGTACGGCTCGGCACAATTTGCTTCGCGCGCCTCGCATCTCAGGCAATTTGAGGAAAATCCCCTGCTGACAACCAGCTCGAAAAAATCCGCTCCAAAGAGCGGGTTTTTTGTATTCATTTAGTACTGATTCTTAAACGAATATCCTAGCGGCACCGAGCTTTGCTTTGGTTCCCAGGTTTCGCTTTCTAGCCAGTCGCGGTAGGTGTCGAAGACAGTAATGGCGACCGACTGAGGGTCATGACGAGAAGTATCGATGACTAGATCGAAGTTTCGGGTGTTATAGGGGTCGATACCGTAAAGAGCCCGAAAGCGTTGCTGTTCGTCTTGCATCCGCAGCTTCACCTTACGAGCGACATCTGGTAGTGAAGAGCCGCCTTCGCCTGCCACACTGCGTTTTTTGTTATTAACAGCATCTTTGAAAATACGGGCGGTGGCAATTTCTAAATCTAAGTCCAGGTACACCTTAAATGATTCAGGAATCCAATAGAAACCGAGTCGAGAATCAACCACGACGTCTTTTGTAGTGCGAAGAGAACGTAGTTCCTCATCGACTTTGTCATCGAGGTCGTGTTCGTCTTCGGCTCGTCGGTTATATTCTTCGAGACTCATTCCTTCCTTTGCTAACACCCGACGCACCATGTCGCCAGAAGAGTGTCGAGTATAGCCTAAGAGCTCAGCCACTCGGTCGGCAGTCGAGGATTTGCCGCTGCCTGGTTTACCAGAAATAGTAATAATATGCTTTCTTTTCATAGTGTTTAGAATACCATATATATTGCTTAACGAAGAAAAAACTGGTACTCTCTCCTGGCACATGGACTATTCAACCAAGTTCAAAAGTATTGTCTTCATGGGGAAAATCTCCTCTGGCAAAGGTACCCAGGCTAAGCATGTGATTGACGCCTTTGGCGGCAGTCTATACTCAAACGGGGATAAGATACGGGCCACGGCGAAGCTACCTACTCCGTTTGGTGAAAAGATGAAGGAAACCTACGAAGGTGGCTATCTTATGCCCGAGTGGGCCGCTTCTTATTGGATGACACACGCCCTGGTTGCGGAACACATCGATGATGCGATTGTGTTTGAGGGAGTAGCCAAAAAGCCAAATGAAGCGCAACTCTTTGACGAGATTCATCATTGGATCCATCGTCCCTATGTGGTGTTTCATCTTGAAATTAGTGACGACGAAGTGAGGCGGCGGAGCGAAAGACGAGCCCGCGATGTGGTGGATTCACCAAAATCAGTAGAAAAGCGGCTGGAGGAATATCATACCTATACAGCCAAATCGATCGAATTTTTCCGCACTAAAGGCACTCTTATCGATATCGACGGCAACCTCACACCAGAAGAAGTGAAGCAACAAGTTTTTAATTATCTTATCTCATAAAATGAAAGCACTGACAGTAATTTTTATTGGTCCACAAGGAAGTGGAAAGGGAACCCAGATTGAGAGGCTCGACCTGGTAATGGTGGAGAAGGATCCAGTACGGCGGGTGGTGGACATTCAGACTGGTCGTCGATTTCGGGCGCTGGCGGCAAAAAGTGAAACCTTTGCTGAAAAAAAAGTCGCTCGCACTCTTGATACTGGTATGCTGCAACCAGATTTTCTGACCCATATTCTTTGGGGCGAAGCCATGCTCGATCAGCTCGATACCAAGAGCCACCTTTTTATTGATGGTTTTCCTCGTACGGTGACGCAGGCCCAGGTACTAGACGATGCTTTCACGTTCTTTGAACGAAACGATATTCACGTGATTAATCTAGAAACTCCAGAAGAGGTGGTGCGGACACGTATGGAAGTGCGCGCTCGCGCGGATGATACGGCCGAGTCGATTGAGGAACGCTTGCGCTGGTACCGTGAAGACACTCTCCCAGTGCTCGACTACTACCGTGCCCGTCCCGACATCATTGTTCACGATATTAACGGTATGGATACCATCGACGGTGTACATCAACAAATTTTAGCGGCGCTTAAACTTACCTAACATGATTACCAAGAAGAGTCTGGAAGAGATTGAAATACTAAAAGCCGGAGGTGGTATCCTCGGTCGTATTCTCCGTGAATTGGGAGAGGCTTTGAAGCCAGGGATGACCACGCTTGATATTGATGATATGGCTATGGAGCTGGTGGAAAAGTATGAAGTCGAGCCAGTTCTTTTAGGATACCACCCAACTTTTGCGGACACACCTTATCCAGCTGCCATCTGTGTCTCTGTTAATGATTGTGTACAACACGGCGTCCCCAGTGAAGATGTTATTTTGAAGCCAGGCGATACCGTTAATCTAGACATGTCCATAGCGTACAAGGGACTGATTGTCGATTCTGGTATTACTGTTGGAGTTGGAGAAATTTCCGATGAAGCTAGGCGACTAATTGAAGTTACCAAAGAAGCGTTGGCGCTTGGTATCAAACAAGCCAAGCCCGGCAATCATATTGGCGACATCAGTCACGCCATTCAGACACTCGTAGAGTCACGCGGTTTCTCAATCGTTGAAGTGCTGTGTGGCCACGGCGTCGGCTACGCCGTCCATGAAGAGCCAACTATTCCCAACTTTGGAAAAGCCGGTACTGGTCCTCTGATTGAAGTCGGACACGTTTACGCGATCGAGCCAATTGTAAACGTGGGTGGCAAAGAGGTGTTTTTTGATGATGAAGGTGATGGTTACTCAGTTTATACGGAGGACGAAAGTTGGAGCGCCCACTTTGAACATACCGTTGCGATTACCGCTGGGGGGCCAGTGATTCTCACTAAGCCAAAGTAGAGTAAAAAAATCGGTAAACACGTTGTGTTTTCTGGTCTTTTTGCTATACTGCGCGCGTAATTTAACTTTAAAGATATGGGTAAACTTCCACACCAAGAGCGTTCTTTAGTCCTATTAAAGCCAGATACCGTCCAGCGCAGTCTGGTTGGTGAGGTTGTTAAGCGTTTTGAAAACACTGGCCTCAAGATTTCGGCCATGAAAATGATTGTACCGACCGAGGCTCAGCTTCTCACTCACTACAATAAGGACGATGCTTGGTATCAACGTAAGGGAGAGGGGATTGTGGCTGAACTCACTGCCCAAGGCAAGGAAATCACTAAGGAACCAGTCGAGTACGGAAAAGACATCATCCGCACGATTGTCCGCTACATGACAGCCGCACCAGTAGTAGCCATGATTCTAGAAGGTAACAAAGCCGTATCAGTCGTCACCAAAATTGTCGGCACTACTGAACCAGCCACCTCAGACGTAGGAACAATTCGTGGAGACTACACAGTAGACTCATATTTCCATGCTACCTACGAGAATCGCGCTGTACGGAATCTGGTACACCAGTCAGAATCCCCAGAAGAAGCTGAGCGAGAAATCGCTATTTGGTTTAAGGATGAAGAAATCATGAAGTATGTAACGGCGCAAGAAAAAATCCTCTACGACGTAAACTTCGACGGTACCAACGAGTAATAAAAAAACATAAAACCGCCAGCCCATTGAGCTGGCGGTTTTATTCACATTTCCACTTTCAAATTTTGGAGTATACTTATAAATGGAACCACATCACGTATGTTCCAGAATACAAAGCATTAGGGCTGCCTGCAATCACGGGACGTAAAGAGAACTCATACGGAGATTTCTGACACGAAGCGGAAAGGGTGCCCACCTAGACTTCACGTCAGGGGCATGCGTCTGTGGTTCCTTTGAAAGCGCGTCTCGCTAGAGGCGCTTTTTCTTTGTTACACTAGGGTCATGTCTACCCAAAAAGAAACCATAGAATTTCTACAAAAGAAACTTGGTAACGACCCTCGCTTCACTACTCGGGCCATGTTTGGTGAGTACGCTCTTTATGCTGACGGGAAGGTGGTAGCGCTGGTGTGTGACGACCAACTCTATGTAAAAATTCTTCCGCCAAGTATCGAACTTGAGTCAATCTGTGATAAAGACGCTCCCTATAACGGTGCCAAACTTCATTATCTGGTAGAGGAAAGCCAGCTAACCAAGCTCTCACAGTTGCCAAATATACTACTAGCTTTGGCTGCCAGCCTACCTCTCCCTAAGAAAAAAGTTAAAAAGGAGAAATAACTAAAACGTTATAAAATTGATATACTGTATGCATACAATTGTAAGTATCATGATATGAAAAAATTTTTAGTATTATACATGGCACCAGCGGCCAGTCTTGAGGAGTGGATGAAACTTGATGAATCAGTCCGAAAGGCTGATGAGGAAAAGATGATGGCCGAGTGGAACACCTGGATGGCCAAGAATAGTAGTAAGCTACCAGGCCCTACTTCAGGCGCGGGTAAGACTAAGCGCGTAACGAAAGGAGAAGTGGCCGATGTTAAAAACGACGTCATGTTGGTCTCGATTATAGAAGCGGAATCACAAGAAATAGTGGCTGACGCTTATAAAGACCATCCGCATTTCGGTATTCCGGGTGGCTGGATCGATGTTATGCCGATGAACGATTTATCAGGAATGTAATTATATTTAGTATGAACATTTTTAAAACAACTACTTTGACCTGGTGGCAGGTGAGCCTGCTCAAGTGGGCGGTGTTTCTAATCGGTATCGCTGTTGGAGCTACTTGGCCAGAATTATTCGCTAAGTATACAGTGATTTTTATTGTTATCGGTCTCGTCCTCAGTCTATATTTGTTTAAGGTCTGGGTGTCTAATAAATAATTTATGATTCATATTCACTTTTGGCAGATGGCGGTCGCACGCATAACTGCACTTTTTATCGGGATTGTTGTGGGTGCCTACTGGCACGATGTTCTTACCAAGTACATTATCGACTTCGCTGTTGTCGGTGTTGTTGGCAGTCTCTATGTGTTGTACGTAGTATTCAGAAACTACAAGAAGTAGATGTTTGTAAAGTTGACTATACATGGTATCATGGGTGTAAATCATGAAAGAAGAAATTATTAAAAATTGTGTCAATGAGTATCGTACAAAGGCTGGTTTGACTCAGGAAGAGCTGGCTGAGAAAGTCGGTGTTACTCGCCAGACCATTATCGCAATTGAACGAGGGAATTACACCCCGTCGGTACTGCTGGCACTTAAGTTGGCGGAAGTCTTTAAGGTGACTGTTGAGAAATTATTTAGTATTGCGTATGAATAAAAATTATCTTCACATTATTGTTGGTCTAGTCCTAGCCTTTTTCCTTCTTACCCTGGCTGACCTCGTACCGTTTTGGATGCCGATGATGGGGGAGATGACTGCGCTTCTCATAGTGTCTATCTTGATGCTGACCTGGGTCGGTTTTGTGATGAAAGAAGTAGCCCACGATGAGCGTGAGGTGCTACTCAAGATGAAGTCAGGGCGGGTGGCCTATCTCTCTGGGCTCGGGGCACTAATGCTAGCTCTTATCGTGCAAGGTTTTGCTCATGCTATCGATCCGTGGATTGCGATTTCTCTCGCTGTCATGGTAATCGCAAAGCTACTGACTCGTTCATATCTTGAATAATCCCCAAAAAACTAATGTAAAGTTATCTTTACATTCAATGTAAAGTCCTCTATACTTCTAGTATAGAGGACTTTAAAATTAACTAATAAAGAAGTATGAATTCAAATGTTGTGGTAGGAGCAGTGGCGGCGGTGCTTGTTATCGGCGGCATCTTTGCTTACACCAGTAACCAAAAGGAAGGAGCGATGATGGAACAAAAGGAGATGGAAGAAGAAAAAATGATGACAGAAAAGAAGGCAATGGAGGAAAAGGCCATGATGGAGCAGAAACAAATGGAGGCAAATAAAACGATGGAAAATAAGGACGGAGCCATGATGGAAAAAGACGGAGCGACGATGAGTAAGGGAAGTTACGAAGTGTACGACGCCTCCAAGCTAGCCATGGCAGAAAAGGGCAAGGTAGTGCTTTTCTTTAAGGCGTCTTGGTGCCCGACTTGTCGTACGCTTGATGCTGATATCAAGGCCAGTCTCTCTGATATTCCAGCTGGCGTAACTATCCTAGAAGTTGACTACGACAAGTCTGCAGAGCTTAAGCAAAAGTATGGCGTGACTATGCAGCACACTCTCGTACAGGTTGATAAGGCTGGAAATCAGATTTCTAAGTGGAGTGGAGGAGCTACTCTTGAAGATGTAGTAAAGAACCTTAAGTAAGTATGACTTTTCTCGCGATAGCATTTATAGCGGGTGTGCTCACGGTGCTTGCGCCATGCATTCTCCCGCTATTGCCTGTCGTGATAGGATCATCCGCCTCTGGCCGTAGTAAAGCCACCCCGTATATCGTAGTGGCTTCGCTCGGGGCGTCGATTATTCTCTTCACGTTTTTACTAAAAGCATCAACTGCTTTTATTTCTATACCACAAAGTTTTTGGACCTATCTCTCGGGCGGTATTTTGGTATTTTTTGGCATCACCTTGCTTTTGCCAAAAGTTTGGGAGAGTATCCCAGGACTATCTAAAGCGACTATAAACTCAAATAAGCTACTAGGTAGCGGTCATCAAAAGAAAAGCGTCTGGGGCGATGTGATTATCGGCGCTGCGCTCGGGCCGGTGTTTTCTACCTGTTCACCAACCTACTTCGTTATTTTGGCTTCAGTCTTACCGGCCAGCTTTGCGCTGGGCTCACTTTACTTGCTCGTGTACGTGTTTGGTCTGTCGTTGGTTCTTCTTCTAATTGCGATTCTGGGTGAACGTTTTGCGAGTAAGCTTTCTGGATTTTCAAATCCTAACGGATGGCTGAAACGAGGTTTAGGGGTTTTGTTCATTGTACTAGGTATCATGATTATATTGGGACTGGACAAAAATTTCTCGACCTTCATTCTTGATAACGGTTACTTCGACATCACAAAAGTTGAACAGAAGTTACTAGAAAAAATATAGTCTATGAAAGCTGAGTATTTAATTGGAGGAGTTTTGGTAGGTCTTCTGACCATCGGAGCTTTTGTAGTCGTTTCAGATGGGAGTAGGCCAGCGACGACTTCGACTGCCACTGAAATGTTTTCTAAAGATAAAGGCGTACCTTTTGTTGAAATTCAGAATCCGTCAGGGTTTGTAAACACAAATGACCAACCGATTAAAATCGCTGACTACGTGGGCAAACAAGTAATTTTGCTCGACATTATGACGTACAGTTGTATCAACTGTCAGCGAACATTTCCGTATGTGAATGCTTGGTATGAAAAGTACAAAGACGACGGACTGATTGTGATTGGAATTCATACACCAGAATTTGCATTTGAGAAAGATAAGGCAAATGTTGAGAAGGCGTTTGAGGAATTTGGCATCAAGTTTCCAGTCGTACTAGACAATGACTATGCGACTTGGAACGCTCTCGGCAACAAATACTGGCCACGAAAATATCTGATTGATATAAATGGCAATATTGTCTACGATCATATTGGAGAAGGAGGGTATGAAGAGACAGAAGAAAAGATCAAAGAGCTGTTAAAGGAACGGGCGGAGGTCTTAAGTACGGCTGTGGAGTTGGGCGAAGATTTGGCGGCGAGCGGAATTATTGAAGAGAAGACCTC
Source organism: Patescibacteria group bacterium (assembly GCA_038061715.1). Lineage (GTDB taxonomy): Bacteria > Patescibacteriota > Minisyncoccia > Phycocordibacterales > UBA918 > OLB19. The sequence goes on along the minus strand of JBBTYP010000020.1, from coordinate 29,184 downwards.
CGCCCGCAGCCCTGAAACGTATTTTGGTTCTCTTCGAAATGAACTACTGGCCAATGGAACACCTGGCCAGTCCGGGGTCCAAACATTCATATTGCCTAGTAATCTTAAATCAGACCAGCTTTATCTCGGCGGCAGCTGGAACATTACTGGAGAATACGCTGAAGCTGAAAGCGGAGCCGTTTTGCAATATCGCTACAACGCCAAGGAAGTGTATATCGTGGCTGAATCTGAGTCAGGGGGCACGATTGAGGTGTGGCAAGACGGTAAACAGGTGGAACTGCAGGCGGGCGCTGACGCGCCCGCCGGTCTCGCCCCCATCAAGGCTAGTCGCTTATACAAGCTTATAAAGAATAATAAGTCAGGTGAACACCTCCTGGAACTCCGCCACAGCCCCGGCGTAAAAATCTTCGCTTTCACCTTCGGCTAGTTTTTAGACTCATAAAGGTGGTGTACTATTAGTCCATGCCACCTATTATTGTTTGGATATTTTTACTTATTTCGGGGATGTTTGCGACCGTCCATAACTTAGCGGTTACGACTTCACTATATTGGTATTACACTTGGTTTGATAGCATTATGCATCTTTGGGGCGGCGCACTGGTTGTACTCGGTGTCTATGCTATTTGTTCTCTAAAACATATCCCGCTTAAGCCAACTACCTTCTTGGTGTTTTCAACCCTATTTTTACTCATGGTTGGCTGGGAAATTTTTGAGTGGCAAGCTGGCTTATTTGAGCCAGGCTTTCATATGACAGAAACCGCTAAAGATATTATTGTGGGATTTGTCGGGGGGCTACTGGGCTATGTGGCAGCTATAAAGATAAGAATGTAATTATATGTCGACCTTGGGATTCTATGGCGGTGTGGGCTCTGTTACTGGTGCCAACTTCATGCTCGACACGGGAAAGCTGGCAGTCTTGGTAGACTGCGGTTTGGTGCAGGGTGATAAATTTGCAGCCGAAATCAACGCTCGGCCATTTGTGTATAGTCCAGTTAAAGCGGACGTTCTTTTGGTGACACATGCTCATGCTGATCATATCGGTCGTATCCCTAAGTTGGTTCGCGATGGTTTTGCTGGCACGATTTACTCTACTGAACCTACCCGCGCACTGGCGCGATTGATGTTTGAGGATGCACTAAAGATTATGCAAATGGAAGCCAAGCGTGATCAGCGCGAGGCTATCTACGAACAAGCAGACATAGATCAGGCTTTTACGCAGTGGGAAGTTAAAGCCTACGAGCAAGCGTTTCAAATCGGCGACAACGTAACGGCGACTCTTTTTGATGCTGGACACATTCTCGGCTCAGCCATTGTCGAACTCACCCGGGCTGATAAAAAGATTGTTTTTACCGGTGACTTAGGCAATGTGCCACAGCCACTAGTTGGCAAGCCGCATATTCCTCAAAATTATGACTATATGGTGATGGAGAGTGTATATGGTGACCGTAGTCATGAAGAAGTGAATGAGCGAAGCGAACTGTTAAAAGGCTATATCGAAGAAACAATTCGCCAGAAGGGAACGCTGATTATCCCTGCCTTTTCGCTAGAGCGTACCCAGGGCATGTTGCTCGAAATCAACAACCTAATTGAGACAGGGGAAATTGCGTCAATTAAAACATTTCTTGATTCGCCACTAGCGATTCGGGTGACCGAAGTGTATCGTAAATCGGTGGCGTTCTTGAAGCCAGAGGTTCGAGCTCAAATTGAGGCGGGAGACGATATTTACGCGTTTGATGGGCTCAAATTTACCGAGACGGTAAAGGATTCGTCACAAATCGCGCGGGTAGACGGGCCAAAGATTATTATTGCTGGTTCAGGTATGAGTCATGGCGGCCGGATTCGCGCCCACGAAAAAGAATATTTAGACGACACTAATTGCATCGTTTTACTAGTGGGTTATCAGACTGTTGGGAGTATCGGACGCCTATTGCAAGATGGCGCCAAGTCAGTCTTTATTGATGGTATGAAGGTAAAAGTGAAAGCCAAGGTGGCTACCATACGTGGTTACTCTGGCCACGCCGACCGTGATCAGCTCGTAGAATTTGTTCATGGTGGGTTGTCACCAAAGACCAAACAAATCTTCGTCACCATGGGCGAAGAACGCTCGTCCCTCTTTCTTACCCAGCGTCTGCGCGACTACCTCGGCGCACCTGCGATTGCGCCAGAGGAAGACGCCGAAATAGAAATAGACTTTTAGGGACGCCTAAAATCGGCGAATTCCCGCGTTAGTCTTCGGAAATATTTATTCACCGCACAAGGAGTACGGCTCACAAATATTTCCTCGCCTGCCTTGGGCTTCATCCAATTTAAGACGTCCCAGTATGGTGCTAAATTGATTCTAGAAAAGATTGAATATCAGTGTAGCGCTCATCGAACATTAGATATAGTGTCTCTGCTTTTTCTGGTTCTCCAATGAGTATAAGTTTCTTACCTAGACCATACGCTACTCCTGCTTCCATGTGAGCAGCTAGCCCGGCAGGTAAGAGCATTACAATAGCCTTAGCATTTTTAAGCCCATCCATATCAGTTTCATAATGATGTATATGAAGCGGGTCATTCCAAAAATCAGAGTGAGATTCTAAAATCTCCATTTGTTCACTTCTAGAAAGATGAGAAAATTCCGGGACAGTATCTTTGCTAAGGAAGTTGTAGCAGCTGTACCCTTTTGCCTCGATTCCAGCGACTAGTAGGTTTACATTTTCGGAGTTCCTCACTCGACCGATTACCATATAGTCAGTTTTCATATAAGAAGTATAACAAAAGCCAAACAGCTCCCAATAATCCCCAGAGTTATTCGACCACTATGCACATATGTATATGTATAACTCTTCATAAAGAAAAGTGTTTTATTTATTTTAACTGCGATTAAAGTATAAACAGTCGCAGGACTGTCAGAATAATGTTGTGAAATATAGCTATCTGCGAAGTGAGCAAGTGTGAAAATAAAACTCTATTTACTTATTTCAAAAATGATTTATAAATAAATTTTTCTCTTGCTAAGTATTCTGCAAGGACTATAATAACTTTCGTATGAGGGATTCGTCTCGCATACGTTGGTAGGGGAGGCTTCGGCCAAACCTACTGTGTTACACCCACTCAAAGTTTACTGCTTGGTAAACGAACTACGGGAAACAAATCCAATACATGAACTAGTTCCATGTAAAGGGAAAATTCAGAGGGTAGATCACTAATAGTAGACAGCCTTAAAGCAAGCAAACTAAATGCTACAAAATCTACTACTAGCCTGAGAGTAATACTGAAACTAAAAAGGCCACCGCGAGGTGGCCTTTTTAGTACGTTGTACTGTGTTACCCCCACAGTATAACGTGTTGCGGCAGAGTTCAGATCAATGAGTGGGGAATACTAAAACCGCCGAGCCAGTTCTTTGGAACTGGCTCGGCGGTTTTTGAGATCTGGTTATTTAGCTGCTTCCACCACCCGAGCAAAGGCTTCGGGGTTCTCTACTGCTAGAGTAGCGAGGATTTTGCGGTCGAGGATAATGCCCTTATCTTTGAGAGTCTTGATGAAACGGCTGTACTTGAGACCGTGAGCCATAAGTGCGGCGTTGATGCGGACAGTAAACAGTGCACGAAAATCAGCCTTTTTGTCCTTGCGGTGTGCGAAGGCATAAGTGTAGGCATGGTTCATCGCTTCACGAGCGGCTCGCTTCTTCTTTGAGCGTTGGATACGGTATCCCTTTACTTCGTCGAGCATGTTACGTCGACGTTTTTGGGCCATGAGGCCTCCTTTTACACGTGCCATAGTTTTTCTTTACTGATTAATAATTAAGCACCAGTTCCAGGGAGGAAACGACGCGTTATTTTTTTGCTGAGATTTAGGAGCTGGGTTCGCTTGCGGCGAAGACGCTGTTGGCCAGTTTGGCGAGCATTAAAGTGGTTTTGGCCAGGCTTGCGCGCTACGAGCTTACCGTTCTTGGTCACTTTAATACGTTTTGTAAATGATTTATTAGTTTTCATAGTTGATTCAAGCCGTCCTTGTTTTGATCGGGCATTGCCAAAGGGGTTTGGCAAAGGTGGCAGAAATATACCTTATTTACTTATATTAATCAAGCTCCAAGGGACAATAAAGGGCGCCCTATTGCGCCCTTCCATTGTACCTATATAAGCCCCGACTCTAGCAAGTCGTCCAAGGACTTCTTTTTTGAGATCTTTTTTTCAGGTTCATTTGGTTTGGTTTTCTCAGCTTTAGGGGTCTCAGGAAGAATAATTGGCTTTTTGTTCTTGCTGGCTGCGACTCGCTCTAAAGTAGTGGTCCAGCCTTTTGGGCTTTTTTTCATCGGATCAGCGATTTTATAGTCAGCCGGGATAATCTTTAGAAACCGCTCAAGGCGTTCTTTGAGGAATTCCGGTTCCATGTACTTGTAGCGACCCCAGAGAAAAAGATCCACTTTTACTCGGTGGCCTTCTTCAAGCCATTCAGCGGTTTTTTTGGCTTTGAGTTGTTGATCGTGATCACCAGTGCCTATCTTCACCTGTACGCTTTTAGTTTCAGTGATATGACTCTTGGCCTTTACTTCACGGGCTTTGCGTCCAGTTTCGTAGCGGTACTTGCCGTAGTCCATGATCTTGGCAATCGGAGGAGTAGCTTTAGGAGAAATCTCAATGAGGTCGAGCTTACGTTCCTCGGCGGCTTTAAGGGCATCTGCGAGCGATAGGATTCCAAGATTTTCACCCAAGGCGGTGATGATACGAAGTTCCGGAGCCTTAATGGCTTGATTTATCCTCGTTCGGGTATCTTTTTGGTTTCCGTTGTATTGTGGTCGCAAATTATGTTGTCTTAAAAATAAATATAATGGCTAACTTATAACAGTCACGCCAGAGATTGTCAAAATGTATCACATTACACTTAGTTTGCAATAGGATTTGCTAGGAAGTGCGAGCCATTTCTCGTAGTGACGAGCGGTAGGCTAAAACGACAAAAACGAGACCAATTAGGCCAGTTACTACCTCAGGGATGTGTACAACTAAATTAGCCAGCGTGGCGAGTGAGAGCCCAAGAATTGCCCAGTGGGCGCCATGTTCCAGATACACCAATTCGGTGAGGGTTTTTTGTTCGACAAAATAGAGAGTAAGTGATCGTACGAAGTAGGCTCCGATACCAAGACCAACCACAATGATGAGGAGGTTTGTGGTAAGGGCGAAGGCTCCAACTACACCGTCAAGTGAAAAAGCAGAGTCAAGCACATTGAGGTAAACGAAAAGGGCAAGACCGCTCTTGGCTAGGCCCCCACTTTCAATTGAGAGTGAACCAGCCAGACCTTCCATAAGTACAAATAGTACTAACCCAACAATGCCAGCCACCAAAACCGCTGCTTGGTCGAAATGAGTGACAAAAGATAAGACAGTGACAAGGCTGAGTGCCAAAGCTATTTCGATAGCCTCGATGTGCCCCCACTTTACGAGGCGACGTTCAATACTGTTTATCCAATGTAGTTCTTTCGCTTTATTAAAAAAGTATTTTAGCGACACCATCATTAGGAACACTCCACCAAAGGCGGTGATTGAACCATGTACACCCTCAAGCAAGTGTCCGTACTCAGTGGGTTCGGTGAAGGCTAGTTCAGTTATAAACCAAGGTGAAGTCCAGGTAGCAACACTAACTATAATAATAGGCAAGACAAATCTGGTTCCAAATACCGCCACGGCAATTCCCCAAGTCAGGAAGCGACGTTGCCAGATTGGACTCATACGTTCAAGTACTTTAGCGTTTACTACCGCATTATCAAACGAAAGAGTAACTTCCAAAATTGACAGAATTAGTACCAGTATTAAAGCTTCGACTCCTGAGTAGAAACCGACCCAAACAAACGCCACTACAGAAATAAGGCTGGGCCAAAAGAAAAAACGAAGAAATGTTTTGTGCATGGCGAGCATTATAACAGTCTTTACGCCTGGCGTAATACAGTAGGAATTTTATAATTTAGCTACTATCCCCAGACTGTTAACAAAAACTAATCAAAAGTCATCTATTACTGAAACCGTCGGGATGTTACAATCTTCTAACATGTCCCCTTCCGGTGAGACAGAAGTTCTTGAAACACAAAAGCGTGTCATGCGTAAGCGCACGCCTCGGGCTGTTGTTGATGCTGGATTAAAAGCACCAATTAAACGGGTCTCTCGTGCTCAGGTTAAAAAAAGCGACGGCGCAGGGGCTGCTCTGTCGAAAGTTCGATTAGTTAATAAAACAAAAGACAGGGAACAGGAAACGTCTAGTCGGAAAGCTCCTACGCCATTAGCTGGAACAAAATTAGAAAAAAAAAGTTCAAGAAAGCACTTGATTGTCATTGGAGTATTGTTGGTGATTGGTATCGGTAGTTCCGCGTTAGTAGGACTTACGGATAAAGGTCAAATTGATGTAGTCACTATGATAGAAGAAAGAAATAAAAAAGCCGAGGAACGAGGGGAGAAAGTCATCTCTACGTCAGTCAAGGATCAGCTACCAGACGGGGGCTTAGTGCCAGCTGATCCAAGTACGATTGCTCCTAGCACACCACCACCAACCGCGAGCACGACTGCTAGCACCACCTCAGCTGGCAGTATTCCTCGGACCGCAGAAGAAGTGGCTGCCGAAGCTCAGACCACAGCCACCTCTACCTAAGGGTAGTTTGTTTAAGACAAGATTCGCAGCGGCAACCAGACTTTTTAAACATCATATCAAAGTAGTACTTACCATAATTATAAGTAAGTTCGTCTCCTTGGTTTATAGTTTTTTTGGCATAGATAAAAACCTGCTTCTCATCATCAGTTAATTCAGGCCGGCAGTTTGGCTTACAGGAGTGGTTGATGTAGCGAGCTGTATTAGTGCGACCTTTGCCGTCAATAGTCCATTGGTCGTTGAGTTCGAACAGATAACGCCCACCCCGCCGTTGGGCCTCCTCGTCGCTAATGACTTCGCCCGTGTACTCAATTACTAATTCGCCCTTCTTAAAATCGCGGCCAGCGTAAAGTCCGAGACCAGCGCTACTACGTTTTACCATAAATTCTTTCATGGCTGGCAGTATACCCCAAATTTGTCAGAATCGTCATTTAGAAATACACTATAGTTATGAATACAAAACTCAATAAGCAAACCCTTACAATTATCGGAGCGGTACTTCTGGTCGCCACTTTAGTAGTGGGATACCAGCTATATATTAATCGTAAAGACGGAGCACAATCTGGTGTAGAAAAATTAGTAACCAATAAGGCCTACGGTATTTCGTTTTCCTATAGAGAAGGTGAAGACGCTTTTACACTGGTGGAACCTCCAGAAAATCAGGCAGGGATTCATAAGTCTTATATCATTCTGCCAACCAAAGCATATAACGAATACAAAGAAAGCGAGGATGCGCGAGAAGCACCAGCTGGCCTGAACGTGTTTATCCTTACCCTTGAAGAGGAAGAACTGGCCACTACAAGTGACAAGGCCGATCGCATGACCAGACTCAAAGAGTGGGCAGTCAAGCACGACGGACTAACACAGTTTTCTCAAAAGAAAGCCGAGCCAGAAGAGGTAGAGATTGATAGTTTGAAGGCGCTAAGATATCAAGCAGATGGGTTATATCAGCAGACTATTTATCTTGCTACCTACAAGAACAAAGTGTATGTGTTTGTTGGCCAGTATAATGAAACATCAGATCTAACTTACTCAGCCTTCGATACTTTGTTAGCAACAGTGAGTTTTGATTAATCGACATTAAGAAAGTGTCGGCCGACCTAATTTTTAGGGAGACTTCAGTCGACTAGAAAAATGGAAATGCCTTTGTGGTGATTGTCCGCCACTTTCTCATCCTTAGTGCATAATCACTTAAAAGAGCACCTAATAGTTTTATACTATAAGTATATGGTCTTGTTTATTTTTGTCGGAGCACTACTTACTTGTCTGGTAGCTGCCATTGTAGTATTTGCAATTACCAGTCAGAAAAAAACTCAATTATCTTTAGAATATAAAGATGACGCTGAAACACTCGAGAAGTACGCTAGGGATATTAGCTGGTTTAGGCTACTTCCCAAACGAGTTTATTACCCACGTTCTGTCACTGAAGTAGTAGAGATTGTAAAAGACGCACAAGCTAGGCGGACTGGCTGGGAGCCGGTAGCGTTGACGGTCAGAGCTGGTGGTACCTGCATGAGTGGTGGATCACTCACAAAAGACACAATTATCGACATGACGAAGTATATGACGAAGGTAAGTGTTGACCCGGTCGCTAAAACAGCGACCGCCGAAATGGGAGCCTACTTCCGTGATATTGAGGATGAAGCCAAAAAACACGGGCTGATGTTTGCAGGCTATCCGTCGTCGCATCGCATCTGCGGAATCGCTGGCATGATTGGTAACAATGCTTCCGGTGAAAAAAGTCTGCGCGGCGGCGCTACTGGAGATAACGTCATTAGTATGGAAGTAGTCTACGCCGATGGCACCGTACACACTATTGCTGAAAAAGAGTTAAGCCTGGTCAGCACAAAAGAAGAAAAAGATCTTTTGGCTCTGACTCAAACTCACAGTGAAAAGTTGCGTACGCTACACTCCAAGATCAAGAAAGCCGCGGCTGGCTATCGTTTTGATAAAGTCCTAAGAGGCAATACTTTCAACGCCGTACCATTATTTGCTGGGTCGCAAGGCACGCTTGGTATTATTACTAAAGCTACCCTTAAATTGGTACCTATTCCTGAACACACCGAACTCTTGGTGGTGTCGGCTACATCACTAACCGAGCTAAACGAAGTTGTGCAGTCGGGACTCCACCACAATGCCGAAAGTCTAGAGACTTTTGATAAAAATACCTTCGCTAAAGCCCGTGAACATCTAAGTGAACACGCCAATCGTTTGCTTCCGTATGTTAAGGAAGGTTCCGAGCTTTTTATCCTGATGCAGTTCTCTGAAGCGACACACGAAGAAACCCATGTAGTGACCGAAGCCTGTTTCAAGGAACTCCTTGCTGCAGGCTTCCATGTATCAATGATTATAGATCGTGAGGATGAAGCTTCAGCTTGGCAGGTGCGCCGTAATTCATTCCTCTTAATGCGTGACCATAACGAAGAGGGTCACCGCGCCTTTCCTTGTATCGAAGACGTGATCGTGCCACCCGCTAGTATCGGGGAGTTTGTCACCGGTCTGCTTCCGATTCTCGAAAAGCGCACCAAACACTACGGCTTCCACGGACATATTGGCGATGGTTCGCTCCGCATTGTGCCAGTGTTCGATTGGAGAAACGGTAAGCCGATGGATGAAATTATCGGCCTAATGGAAGATGTGTTTGCTCTTGTAAAAAGTTTAGGTGGAAGTATTAGCGCTGACCATAGCGACGGCATTATCCGTACACCGTTCCTCGAGTCCTTCTATGGTAAAGAGATTGCTGATGTCTTTAAAAAGATTAAAGACATTTACGATCCACACAATATCCTCAATCCAGGAAAGAAGGTCGGCGGCACGATAGCCGACATCGAAAAATACCTGCAGTAGACTAAATTAGTCTGATAGAAATTTAAGGTCGAGTTTCTTGGAGGCGGTGGATTGTAGTGGAAGTGATTGGTTGTTAAAATACTAGTATATGAAAAAATATTCACATATTATTATTAAAGTTCTCTTTTCACTCATCCTTATTTTGCCAGTTGTTGGAATAACTGGATTGTTGGGAGAAGCAACCCGAGATCTATATAACACTGACCGAGCTTTTGCGTTCATAGAGATGCTCAATGACGTTATCTACATTAGCTTCATGATGGCCGTGGTTCACATCATTGCTTTGGTCGCACTTTGGACCAGGCGGGAAGCGTTGAGCGCATTGTTGGAATTGCCGATAACTCTCAATGTAGTTGGTTTTCATTTAATACTTGACGGCGGGTTACTGACAGGAGGCGCATCCCTCGGTAACCTCATGCTGATAATCAACCTGTATCTAATATGGAAAAATCGCGAGACACTTGGAGTTCTTATTAGGCCTAGTGCCACCTGATTTATTGAAACGTAGCGTTCAAATTTCTTGAAGATAGTTGATTTGTGGCGATAAGTTTAACCCAAATTTAATTGACTACCGTTTAGTAATTCGAAGGCCCTTTTTAGGGCCATAATTTCAGGGTCGTCTCCACGCTTGTTTTCAGTCATTACTTTTTCAAGTTCATTTTCCGCAAACCAACCATATTCTGAGTGGTCATCAGGATGAATCTTAATATCTTCAATTGGTGAGATAAAAGTACCAAAGTATATAACTTCAACCGAATGTGATCCTTTCACGGTATTTGTATAGGTGAATGAAGCAAAAGGTTCTCCTACTGCAATATCAACCTCAAATTCTTCTTTAATTTCACGTTTTAAGCCTTCAACGATATCTTCACCATAGTCAATGTGTCCACCAGGTATTTCGTAAACACTGGGCAAGAATTTCTTTGTGCCCGCCCGCTTCGGCAGAAAAATCTTCTCAACGCCGTCAAAACTTTTATGAATAAGGGCGCAGGCTGTAATTACTTGTTGCCCATGTGCAGCAGTTTCGCTGTCGTGCGATGTTTCATGTTCCATGTTGTTAAGTATATCAAAAACAAAAAAGCTTACTCATGCGAGTAAGCTTCCATGTTGTTCCATATACTTCTATATTGTGGAGATGGCGAGAATTGAACCCGCGTCCGAATCAGGGTGTGATTATGCTTCTACAGTGCGTAGTCATCCTTTGACAGCATTGGTGTACATAACGAATTTCACTTGGAACTTCAGCTATGTACACCAGTGCTTTTTAAGTTCGATAGCTATAAGGATAACCAAACACTATCGTTCCGAGTTGTTACAAAGCTTGAGAATCATAGACAACGGCTATGCCTCCCACAGTCTCGTGGCTATTCTACGAGGTATCGCGTATGAGACGTTTACGATACTCGCATCACTCCGGCTGGGTCGCGGTTACGCGAAAGCGGGAGCGAATCCAAACGCGTTAGCGTAAGGACTTGGTACTGCTTTGTTTGCAGGTACAGATTGGAACCTTTTAACGAATTGATTACCAGTTTTCGACACTGCACACAACCGACACGACCAACCGTCGATGCCTAGCATCCCCCGTAAACATTCAAAAACTTAAATGCTAGCGGGGAATGGTGTACGTTTTTTACTTAGTTACTACAAGGTGGTGCGAAAGGGGGGAGTTGAAGCCCCCCTTGTCGCTAGTGTGTCAGAACCGATGCCGATTCGAAGAATCGAACACGGCGGTGAGCGACTGGTGCTTAAAGCTCCGCTCGCCAGCGCGTCGGTCGTCAAAATTTTCGTCGAGATCTAACGCTGGCTGGAAACGAATTCCATTGTCCGTCAGACCGAGCACGTCTTCGAATTTGTTCGGGTCGCTTTGCTCAGCGATTAATTCAGCGATACTTCGAGTATCCCCGTAGTCGCTAAGCGCTTCGTCAGTATCGACGAAACGTTTTTCAAAACCACCTTGGTCACCCGACGTGACGGTTCTCCTGATGCACATTTTACTTCCCTCCAGTTTCAACAATGGTAATCATCGTAGGGCACTCATGCCATACGTACCACCTTGTAACAACCAAGTTATTGATTTTTCAATGTACGTTCGATATCACGCTTTACGTCTCGGGACTGAATAGTTTGGCGCTTGTCGTAGTTGCGCTTACCTTTCACTACCGCTATTTCGAGCTTGATATGTCGGCCGGAATTATACAACTTAAGTGGGATAGCTGTCAAACCAGCCGTTTCAGTCTGTTGTTCGATTTCCGCTAGCTCCTTTTTTGATAGTAGTAGCTTGCGGGCGCGCTCGGGGTCGTGCTTCTTGAGGAGGTTCTTTGGTTGGTAGAGATTGATATTCAGCCCCACCACAAAGGCTTCACCCCCGCGAATAATCACAAAGGCTCCCTCGAGTTTGCCCCGACTAGCTCGCACCGATTTCACCTCATGACCAAGCAGCGAAATACCCGCCTCATAGGTTTTGAGAATCTCGTAGTCAAAATGCGCCTTTTTATTTGAAAGATAAGTGGTCATGGGTACATGTTACTATAGTCGTAACTAAACATTTCAGCAATATGATTCTCGAAGGCGATCGGTCGGTAGTGTCGGCCATAAAGGAAAAGAAGCGCCTCTTGGACGCTGGTGCACCACACGAGCAGCTAAAGATTCTGATGATTTGCGATGGAGGACTCATCAAAGGAGCGTACACAGTTGGAGTGGGTTTGGCACTAGAGGAACTTGGATACACGGACGTCTTTAACGATGTGGTGGGAATCTCTTCGGGCGCTCCATCAGCTGCCTACTTCTTGGGAGGAAATATTTATCAAGGTGGAACGCTTATTTATGATGAATGTTGCTCCAAACGCTTCTTGAATCGGTGGCGATTTTGGGCTCCAGTCGATACTAATTACATCGTAGATGTACTAAAAGGAGTGACGAACAAGCCCCTATGTCTAAACAAGATTTTTAACTCAGCCAGTCGACTTCATATTGGTGTTTCCGATTTTTCTACTGCTAGACCCCTCCTAATACAACCCACCTCAGAAACGGAACTGCTTGAATCAATTCGAGCTTCAATTTTGCTTCCCAGTGTTGCACGAGGAAAAGTGTTTATAAATGGTCACAGATACTTTGATGGAGGTGTGGCATACCCACATATCATCAGCGAAGCAATTAAAAAAATTGACTTCACCCACGTTCTTGTTTTAACCAGTCAAAACTATCAAGAGGAGACAGTTCCTTGGTTCGAGTCTTTAATATGCTCAACAATCTTTCGACACCGGATATCACGTCGCGGACTGTTCGCTTTTAATAACCGAAGGCGTGCACGGAGAGAAGCTTTGGAGAAGCTAACTAACAATATGGACGTAAGAGCACTCGTTGTCTGGGGCGATGGTTCAATTGGTGGCACTGAGCGTAATAGTGAAAAAGTGAAGGCAGTGGTTGAGCGGTCAAAAGCCTGGTGGTTGGAGGTGATGGATAAATATTAACCTTCGAACTCGCAAAATCAAAGCATTTCTGTATACCCGCACACTATTTTTCACAACGAACTTTGTTCGCCGGCTATGGCTGGCCGGCATTGTGAAAATTAGTAGTGCGGGTATAATGCGGTCCATATGAACAATCCCATTAAAAACGACGAATTAAAGGAAAATACGCCAGTTTCTGAAGCTGAGGTGCAAATAACTAAAGAAGAGACAGCGTCTCAACCTGTGAAGCCGTTGGCGCCAATTCCGCCGGCTAAGAAGGATCCGGCCGAGCAACTTAAAGATTTAGGCAAGAAGGTTCCGCTCGGACCGGGCAATTTCTGGAACAACATGCTCACTACTGTGATGTTGCTCATCCTTGTCACGGCTGGTTTTTCTTACCTTACCGAGAAACACGTAAAGCCAGAAGAAGTGTCATTGACTGACGTGGTACAACGCGTGAAGGCGGGTGAAGTCTCTACCATCATCGTGCGTGGTGCGGAGCTGGAGATAGACTACATTGATGAAACTCGCACCCCTGGAGTCGCTAAGCGTGAAGTTGACGCATCGGTGTCTGAATCGCTTACGAATCTTGGTGTTACTACCGACGAAATCAACAAGATAAAAATCGACGTCCAACGCGAGACTGGCTTTGCCTATTGGTTTGGCCAGTTTGCCCCGTTCCTTTTCCCTTTGCTATTTCTTGGAGTGGTGATTTGGTTCTTCACTCGCAGTGTGAAGGGGGCTGGTATGCAAGCACTCAATTTTGGTTCTAGCAAGGCACGCATGACTGATCCAAATGATGGCAGCAAGAAAGTGACCTTCAAAGATGTCGCTGGCGCCAAAGAAGCAAAGCGTGAACTCGAGGAGATTGTTGATTTCCTCAAGAACCCGAAAAAATTTCTTGATATCGGGGCGGAGATTCCTAAGGGAGTGATGATGATGGGTGCTCCTGGTACCGGAAAAACTTTACTCGCTCGCGCTGTGGCGGGGGAGGCGGGGGTACCGTTTTACTCGATTTCTGGTTCAGAGTTTGTCGAGATGTTTGTCGGAGTGGGTGCATCTCGCGTACGAGACCTTTTTTCAATGGCGAAGAAATCCGCGCCAGCCATTATTTTTGTGGATGAAATCGACGCTGTGGGCCGCGTGCGCGGTACTGGTGTCGGAGGTGGAAATGACGAACGCGAACAAACTCTAAACCAAATTCTGGTCGAGATGGACGGCTTTGAACCAAACGCGAAAGTGATTGTTATGGCTGCGACCAATCGTCCTGATGTACTTGATCCAGCTCTACTTCGCCCAGGACGGTTTGACCGCAGGGTTACAATTGATCTGCCTGACCGCAAAGACCGGGAAGAAATTCTAAAGATACACGCTCGCACAAAACCATTACAAGAAGATGTGAATTTTGATATCGTGGCCCAACGCACACCTGGCTTCTCCGGTGCCGACCTCTATTCACTTATGAATGAAGCGGCAATTCTCGCCGCTCGCGAAGAGCGCAAGAAGGTGAGTCAGTTTGATGTTATTCGTTCGATTGAAAAGGTGATGCTCGGCCCAGAACGCCAGAGTCATGTATTGTCAAAGCATGAAAAATTAGTGACCGCCTACCACGAAGTCGGGCATGCACTTGTCGCTTCCGTTCTTCCACATGCGGACCCGGTGCAGAAGATTTCGATTATTTCTCGTGGCCGTGCGGCTGGATACACTCTCAAGTTGCCCGATCAAGATCGGCGCATGCATACCAAGAAAGAATTTCTTGATGATATCGCGATGACGCTCGGTGGTTATGTGACCGAACAAATGATTTTTGATGACCTCTCCACGGGGCCGTCAAATGACTTGCAGGTTGCCTCTAATATGGCGCGCGATATGGTGACTAAATACGGCATGAGTGAAAAACTCGGTCCGATTGCTTTCGAAGGCATGGGCGGGCGTTTAATTGGCGGCGGATATTCTGAAGATAGGGGTTATTCTCCGCAAGTCGCCAAATTGATTGACGACGAAGTAACTCGCATTATTTCCGATGGAATGGAGAGGGCCAAGGAAGCTCTGACTACTCATAAGGATGCCTTGCATGCTATTTCTAAAAAATTGGCTGAGGTAGAAACTCTCGAACGCGAAGAGTATGAAGCTCTATTGAAACAACATGGAGTCGAGATTAAAGACGCCTTCCGTGAAAAATACGGTCATTTCAAAGACGTCGGTGATCCAAGTAGTGTGTTGGTGTAGACAAATTAAAAGCAGCGGGCTAGCCCGCTGCTTTTAATTTGTCCGTCCTCTTGGACTCGACCTAGTTTTTAAGAAGACGGGTGTCGACTATAAAAACGGAAGTACCCTTGTGGTGGAACCAAGGACCGCGGAGGTATATGAAATTCAAAAGTATGTCCGTCCTCTTGGACTCGAACCAAGGACCGCGGAGGTATAAGCTCCGAGCTCTAACCAACTGAGCTAAGGACGGGTGGGTTGGTGGGGAAACTATACCGCAGTTGCGACCTTGAAACAAACACAGGTAGACTGTTGCGTTTGTTTGTGATCGGGCGTATAAAAGAATAGGCAGGGTCTTATTTATTTGTACAACCACTTTCCCTTGCCACGGAGAATGCCCATGCTCGTATGGTATCCATCTCGCCCGCCGCCTGGCACTGCATTCCGCTTATGGCTCCTGCAGTCCGCCGCCGTCATCGAGACCATTCTCTGAAGGGAGGTGATCTAATTTCTCGCGTGAATCCGCGTAATGATTCATTGGCCGCTAGCTCAAACTGGCGGCCACTTACTTTTATATACAAAAAGAGCGACACCTCAAGTGTCGCCGCAGTAGCGGGGTGAGGGAGGCGCCTAGGCGCCGCCCTCAACTTGCTTTTTTAGGACCAGCGTCACAGTGCCAGACCACCTCACCCTCTGTTGTTGTGGCAATCACGCATAAACAAAGAAAGTAGGTTCGGCTTCTTCCAATCGAGCGGCCATTGGTCGTCTCGATCGTGATCTGCGTGCAGTTCTTCGGGATTTGAAAAACGTTCCGCCGTTCGTTTTTTAGGAGCTTCACGGTAGATGGAACTAAAAACAAAGGCCGGAGGTTCAGTCCACTTGGTAGCTGGGGATCACCTTCATTATCAACCAAAACGGTGATGCAGCCATTTTTGTCAGCGGCCAGAGCGGTGAGAACAATTTTGGGTACCGTCAGTACCAGTTGAGGCGTCAAAGAACCCATTACACATACCCTTCGTGTTATTTATGCGACACATAAAATAGCGCCAAATCTTCGCTGTGTCAATAAAAGAAACGGCGCCCAAAAGGGCGCCGTAAGGCAACGCATTTACTCGTAGGCACCGAGGCCGTGGAGGCGACTCAGTACCTCACCGCCCAGTGACTGGCTAGTGAAAAATGCAAAAAGATACTTTCCTCCAGCGTGGATAAGGAATGAAAAACTCACCTTTATCTTGCCGCCGGTCGATGCAATCGGATAGCCTACCCAGTTACTGTGGTCTTGGACCAAGTATTGATGAGGTAAATGAATCACAGCGGCCAGGAGTTTTCTTCGGTCACCGTTCCTAGTGTCGGTGAACTCAACTAATATTGCATTGTCGAGTCCGGGCAATTCTGAGGCCTCGGCCTCAATGAAGTGAAAGTTGTTGTTTTCAATTTCGATGGCGTATTTAGTTCTGAGCATGTCCCGTCCTTTTTGCGTTCAATCCGCTATAAAAATACAGCCTTTTTCAAAGCTGTCAATTATTGAGCGGCGGACGCCCTAGGGCCTCCGCCGCTTCACTCGCTACTGAATTCTTTCCTCAGAAGGAATATATAATCTCCCTTCTGGTAATTCAGGATAAGGTCCGAGGATAACGATGTTGGTGCTTACCCCATAAAGTCCCCGTCTTGATTTGAACTCAAGCTGTAGCTCCAGACTCTCACGAACGAATTCCTCTTTTCCGCACTGGACGCAGCCGAAGACAATCATTGCACTGGAGATTTCTGCGTCGTCGGGAACACAAATAGTGTTGATGGGAATTTGATTGGCTTGCTGTTTTGCAGCGGCTCGGTAAAGTAGGTACTTCTTGTTGAAGGCGGGAATATCCACGCTTCCAAGACTAGATACATTCACAACCCCGAGGCCGCAGGTGTCTAGTCCGTCAAGAATATCTATCTTTGTGCCAGGCAGCTCAATAATCTCAAATGAACTAGAGTCCATGGTTTTATCCTCTGGCTGTTTCTACTCTTACCTTAATCTATCGGACAGCTTTGTCAATTAGAAGTCTTGTTCAAACGTTATTACTCCAGATGGAGGGCCTCACCAATTTTCTCCACCCGCTCGTGAATTAGTGGGAATAGCTGACTAAGGTCAGAGTGTTGTTGAACTAGGGCGCGAGCTTCATTGCGGGCGGCTTCTACCAGCTTGAGATTTTTAATTGCTTCCATACCAAGGTCTGTCAGGCCAGACTGTTTGGCGCCGTAGAGTTCACCACTGCCACGGAACTGCAGGTCATACTCAGCCAATTCAAAACCATTTTTGGCTGTCGAAAGTGCCTTCAGCCGATCGCGCGTTTTTTCACTCTTACTCTGCGTCACGGCAAAGCAGTATGGCTGGTGTGTCCCGCGCAAGACTCGGCCCCGCAGTTGGTGCAACTGTGCCAAACCAAAGCGTTCTGCTCCTTCGATAATGATGTTGGTGGCATTAGGGACGTTTACGCCCACTTCCACCACTGAGGTTGCAACCAATACATCAATCTCGTGATTGTTAAAGCGTAACATCACATCATCTTTTTCTTTCGGTGTCATTTTGCCATGCAGTGGGGCGATACGACTGTCTTTAAAAATGTCTTTTTTCAAGCGAGCTGCTTCCGCTAGCACACTCTTTGAGTTTACCGCCATTTGTTTGTCAGGATCTGGTTCGTCAATGCGTGGACAAATCACATAGGCTTGGCGCCCGGCCTTAAGTTCGCTTTTCACATGCTCGTACATCTCATCAACCTGTGTTGGGGTAACGATTTTGGTAATGACTGGCTTGCGACCCTTCGGCATTTCGTCCAATAACGAAATATCCAGATCACCATAGATGGTGAGAGCGAGCGTGCGGGGAATCGGGGTAGCGGTCATTGAGAGCAGGTGTGGCATACGGGCGTCTTTCTTCGCTAACTTTTTGCGTTGATTGGTACCAAAGCGGTGCTGTTCGTCGATGATAACGTATGCCAAGTGTTTAAATTCCACCGATTTATATATAAGGGCATGAGTACCAATTAAAATCGGCACTTCACCGTTAGCGACCCATTTCAAAAGTTGTGCTTTAGAAATATTAGTTGGTTTATCGGGATTGGTTTTGGAAGGAAACTTCTGGCAGCCACTACCAGTTATCAAACCAATTTGAATCGGGAGATGTCTAAAGTACTCAATAAAACTTTCGAAATGCTGTTTGGCTAGGATTTCTGTCGGCGCCATATAGGCCACCTGAAGGTTTCCAAACTCTAGTTTCTTCCCGAGTCCTTCGGGTGGACGAGAGGTGGCAACGGCGTAGGCGGTGGTGGCGGCGACCGCCGTCTTTCCCGAACCAACATCACCTTCAAGGAGTCGACTCATTGCGTGGTTACCTGAGAAGTCGTTGAGGATAGTTTTAATGACGTTGTCTTGAGCAATAGTTAATGGGAAAGGGAAGCGTTCTACAAATGCCTTGGCGTGCTCGGGAGAGGTGTTAAAAGTGTAGGTACTGGCTGCACTCACGGCGGCGCGTTCCTGCGCTTTTTTGATTTGAATATAAAATACTTCTTCAAACGCGAACCGTTTGCGGGCGGCGGCGGCGTCACTGGCTTTCCTGGGGTTGTGAATGAAGCGAAATGCGCTCTTTAATTCCGGCAAATTGTATTTTTTTATGATGTCGCTTGGAATCGGATCATGCACATCGTCCAAAATACCTTTTTCAATACATTTAAGTACCGTGTGGTAAAACCACTTGCTGGTCACACCCTTGGTCTCGCGGTAGACGGGATAGAGGGTATCGTCGTAACCTTCAGTGTCCTTAAAAATGGAATCATGACGGTCGATGGGAAGAGCATCAAGCGGTTCCACTTCGGGGTTGGAAAGATAGAGTGTGCTGGCTGTGCCAGCCACCTTTCCCGCCAATTTCACATACATACCATTGCTATACATCTTGGCCAAGTAGGGTTGGTTAAACCACATCACTTTAATTTTGGCCGAACCGTCTTCGATGTAACCTTCCGCAATCGGCATTTTGCTTTTCCAAGCTTTGCGGGTTTTTAATCCTGAAAGCTGACCATACACAATCGCGTCCTGGCCTTTTTCCAGTCCACCGACCGACTGGACGTCAGTGATGTCCTCGTAGCGAGCGGGTAAGTGATAGAGTAGGTCTGATACCGTTTCGATACCGAGGCGCTTGAGCGCTTTTTCATGAGTGACATCGATTCGAAAGTGAGTCTTAAGCCGGTCAGAGAGTCGCATGAGAGCATTGTACCAGGAAAACAAGCCTTAAAATAAGGCGGTAAACACTTGACTTTATACATAAAATATGCTATCATTTAAAAGGTAGTGCAGACATGGTGTTTGCACGAAAATCGCCAGTTAGGGAGTTTCCTCATGGCATATTTGTACAATTTCAATCCGCTTACCGGCCTCTCGGCTGGTATTCTCATGAGCATCGGCTCGCCGATGCCGAACAATCCATCGCGGATTGCTCCGCCGCATCTGCGGGTTGACTCTGCCGGTTTTATCGGCGTGAACACACGTTGGCAGCATGCCCGATTCGTCTCGGGCAAGCTGATGCGCAGCTCACTCACCGTGATTGAACCAGTGAACGGTCGCTCGTTCAAGGTGTTCGACGCGCCGCGGCCGGACGACGATTTCATCTCGTTAATCTTCGTCGATGTTTCGACGCCGAAAAACATGACCCGTCGCCCCGATGCTGATGTGACTGCCTGGATGGGCATTCGCGGTCAGGGCTTCCAAACACTTATAAGTGACAAAACGACTGGTGCAGCTCTGCTGCAATGCGAGCCAGACGCTTCCATCGAACTGTTTCAGTTCGATGGCTCGGTTCACTTGCTGTCTGTTGTGAAGGGTAAGGTTTCGACCGTGCCGCTCACGCAGAAGCAAATGGCCCACCTGCGGGTCGAGCAGTTCGAGGAGCAGATTAGCTCCTTCGATCTGTCACTGGAGCGTGACATCAGGCGGCTTCACGGTATTATTGCCGGCGCCCTTCGGCTCGTGCCGGTGGTGAAAGACAAGATGGCACTCAATGTGCTCGTCGACTTCTTCACCAAGTATCAGTTGGAGCTCACTGATAATCTGCGTAAGCAGGTTCGGTGGGCACTGACCGATGCAGGTCATGAGGCAGCCGCTACCTTCCTCGATGGCTTCGAGGCCGTGAACGTCGTTCGTCTCAATAGCGACGGCCCGGCCAAACGGGCGGTCTCGGAAAAGAAGAAGCGTGAGCGGGCTGAACTCGACCGCCAACGCACCTATGCCACCAAGAACGGAGGCCGGGGCAATGGCGGCGGACAGCAGCCGTTACGCGGCAAGAAGAAGTAATTAAGGGAAGGGTGGGGGCGCGACAGCGCCCCCACCACCCTCCTAATCCCACTACCACGGTAGCTGGGATTTTTTGATGCTGACTTTCAAGTAACGTATACTAATAATCCTATGGCAACACCAAAAAAGATAGCCGCAAAAACCATTAAAAAAGATTTTAATAAAATGGCGCTTGAGCTGCACAAAAAACTTAAAGGAAAGTTAGAAGTAGTAAGTAGAGGAAGTCTCAAAACGCGCGATGATTGGAGCACGATGTATACGCCAGGAGTAGGAGCGGTGTCACTACATCTTTTTAAAAAGCCACAAGATGCGCGTGAGTATACAATTAAGCGTAATACAGTAGCGGTAATCAGTGACGGATCAGCCGTGTTAGGGCTTGGCAACTTGGGTGCGCTAGGGGCTTTACCAGTAATGGAAGGTAAGTGCGCGATCTTTAAAGAGATGGCAAACGTGGATGCTTTTCCGATTGTACTTGACACCCAAGACCCAGAAGAAATCATCAAAATTATAAAAGCGATTGCGCCTGGGTTTGGCGGGATTAACCTAGAAGATATTGCCGCACCAAATTGTTTTTATATTGAGAATCGTCTCAAGGCAGAGCTTAATATTCCCGTGATGCACGACGATCAGCACGGCACCGCAATCGTGGTATTGGCTGGTCTTATTAATGCTTCTAAGGTGGTTAAAAAGAAATTAGAAAATCTGAAAGTGGTCGTGGTGGGAGCGGGAGCGGCCGGTCGGGCGATTACTCTCTTGCTTTTGAAAGCCGGTATTAAAGATGTGATTGTGACAGACTCCAAAGGCGCGCTGGTGGTTGGTCGGGCAGCACTTCCTGGCTACAAACGCGAGTTGTCCCAAGTAACCAACCCCAGAGAGCAAAAAGGAGATTTGATACAGGTCGTCGCTGGTGCAGATGTGATTATCGGCGTGTCAGGGCCAGGTACGATTGCTCGGGCGCATATTGAGGTAATGACTGAAAAACCAATTGTCTTTGCCTTGGCTAACCCGATTCCAGAGATTATGCCGCAGGACGCTAAGCGGGCTGGTGCCGCGGTGATAGCGACTGGTCGCTCTGACTTTCCTAATCAAATCAATAACTCACTGGCGTTTCCAGGTATCTTCCGTGGCGCCCTTGATAGTGGTGTCACAGAAATCACAGAGGATATGAAGCTCGAAGCGGCCAAAAAAATTGCTTCGTTGGTGAAGAGACCGACAGTTAATGAAGTGATTCCGTCCGTTATGACGCCCAATCTGGTGAAGACAGTGGCTAGTGCGATTAGAAAGAAGTAACCAAAATAAAACAACCGTACGAATACGGTGGTTTTCCTTTGGAGTGTCTTATGTTATTACGAGAAGAAGATGTTCGATAGAAGCCAGAGGTTTAGGGACGCTATGATAACTCCGATTATCCAAGCGACCACATTGAGTATTTTTGAGTTGGCAAACTCACCCATTATCCTCTTGCTGCCAGTGAAGAAAAGAAGCGGAAATACTGCAAACGATAATTGAAGACTTAATACAACCTGACTAAAAATAAGAAGGTCTGTTACGCTATCTGAACCATAGATAGCTATGAAGAATACAGCTGGTACGATGGCAATAAGACGAGTTATCATTCGACGAAGCCACGGTTTAATCTTAAGGTTGATAAAACCTTCCATGATTATCTGGCCAGCCAATGTACCCGTGATAGTGGAATTTTGTCCTGAGGCAAGGAGCGCAACGGCAAACAAGATACTAGCAAAGCTAACGCCCAAAAGTGGTGAGAGAAGTTTGTAAGCCTCCTCAATGTCAGCAACTTCTTGATAACCACTAAAGTGGAAGGTGGCAGCAGAAACAATTAGGATGGCTGCGTTTACAAAGAGCGCTAAGGTAAGGGCGAAAGTAGAATCTATAGTCGCAAACTTAATTGCTTCTTTCTTGCCTTTTGGTGTTTCCTCATAGTTTCGAGTTTGTACAATCGCTGAGTGTAGGTAGAGATTGTGAGGCATCACTGTTGCGCCTAATATACCGATAGCAATGTAGAGCATTTCAGGATTGAAGACCACTTGTGTCGTAGGAATAAATCCAGCCAGGACAGGTGCAAGCGCCGGTGCAGAAATAATAATTTCACCCAAAAAGATAACTGCGATCGTTGCAATAAGAGTAATAATGAATGCCTCTAGGTAACGGAAGCCCTTGTTTTGAAGAACTAAAATAATCAGCACGTCCAGTGCAGTAATTAACACGCCGTAAATAATCGGAATGTTAAAGAGCAAGTAGAGGGCTACTGCTGAACCAAGTAACTCAGCTAAGTCGCAAGCGATAATCATCACTTCAGCCATAAGCCAAAGGAAAATAGCAGTTGGTTTTGAAAAATTCTCTCGACACATTTGTGCCAAGTCTCTACCAGTGACGATACCAAGTTTAAGAGCAAGGTGCTGCAAGAGCATCGCAAAGAAGTTTGAAATAAGAATAACAGTAAGGAGTGTGTAACCAAATTTTGCTCCACCCGCAAGGTCCGTCGCCCAGTTTCCCGGATCCATATAGCCAACAGCGACAAGAAACCCTGGACCAGCAAATGCCAGCATCTTCCGCCATGGTGAATAATGTCCTGGAATTGGAATTGATTTATGTACTTCTGGCAGACTTTTTAAACCTGCCATTTCGTCTCCACCGAGACCTTTTTTCCAGCCTAAGGCTTGTAACAAATTAGTGTGTGTCATATGTGTTTTGGTTTTCTATTAATAAGTTATGGGTGAACCGTGCGGGTCGTGGGTTGGGTGTTTCAAAAATGAATCCAAATGTTCGATAGCTTCGTCAGAAAACGCGTGTTCGAGCCGTTCTGCTTCTTTGTGCACTTTGTCCCTCGGAAGCTTAAGTGTTTGGTGTAAGAAAACTTCAATCAGTCGGTGTTTGTAGGTCATCTTTTTCCCAAGGGCCACACCCTCTTTAGTAAGCGAAATAGTTGAGTAGGGTTTGGAAAGTGTCAGACCCTCTGCCGTTAGTTCCTTGATGCGCTCAGATACAGTTGATTTACTGAGATTGAGACGTCCAGCGATTTGTAGAATCCCTGGTGCCTCACCACATTCTTGCAGTAAGTAAATCGCACGTACGTAGTCTTCTTTGGTGGCCGAAACGGTCTTCTTCGCTACAGGAGAAGTTCGCATACACGAACAATATAGCAGAGGCACTTACATATTGCAAGAAAGGGTAGTGTGCATATAAACAAATCACCCGAGCAGATCAGGTGATCGCTCGGGTGGATAAAGTCCTAGGCCGCGTCGGGGATTTTAAACATGGTGAGGTAGCGGGGTGT
The DNA here is from genome assembly GCA_038061715.1 of Patescibacteria group bacterium. GTDB lineage: Bacteria > Patescibacteriota > Minisyncoccia > Phycocordibacterales > UBA918 > OLB19. The sequence goes on along the minus strand of JBBTYP010000020.1, from coordinate 5,445 downwards.
CGAGAATAATTCTTGACCCCCTTCCACTTCTGCCATCAGTTCAAAGATGACCACTGGCCCGCGCTCGGATTGTTTCTTCGCAGACATGATTATGTAAGCCCCGACGGGGACGGTTCCTTTAAAAGCAACTTCTGGCTTAATTTTGGCCAGGGCGTACCCAGGTTGGAATTGGCTCGTAACAGCCGAACACATACCAATGAGTGTTAGTGTCTGGAGGACACCCCCGGCGGTATGAAATTCGACATTATGATCGCCACACAAGATAGCACCAAGCAGATTAGCGAGCGGTGCCATCCTGATGCGAAAACGACGGTAGCCATTTTCTTCCGAAAGCTCCTTTATGTCGGGCCAGAGTGCGCGGACGATACTCCAGGCTGGTATGGTTTCAAGTGGTAGTGGAAACTCTTTCTCTAGGTTTCTGACGTACGTTTTTTGTACATCAAAAACATCTTGAAGGGTCATAACCATCGTAATCTCCTTTTTTGTCTAACCAATACAATCTCAAGCTACAGTATATTATATTAGTTAAACTAGAACGTCCAGCCGTAATATGCTATCCTTGGCGACACAGAAGTGAAAAAGGATTCAAGTGGTGGATAACGGAGAAGTGTCAGAGTGCTCAATGATGAAGGGAGCGAAAGCGACCCTTCAGAATTAGTGATTAATACTCTAAACTTCTACAGGTTACTATATGTAACAAAAACCAAACGCCTACGGAGAAGTGTCAGAGTGCTCAATGAGTAAAGGAGCTGTAAAGCGACTATTACGAATTAGTGATTAATACTCTAAACTTCTACAGGTTACTATATGTAACAAAAACCA
>JBBTYP010000020.1:0-4523 GCA_038061715.1 Patescibacteria group bacterium | reverse complement strand
AACGCCTACGGAGAAGTGTCAGAGTGGTCTATCGTGCTTCCTTGCTAAGGAAGTGGGGTGAAAGCCCCCGGAGGTTCGAATCCTCTCTTCTCCGCAAATACCAAACCCCAACAAAGCCAAAGCTTTGTTGGGGTTTGTTGTATTTGCGCGAGAAGAGAGGATTCGAAGCTGTTGCCAGCTAAATTATGAGCGAAGCGAAATAATCTAGCGACAACGGATACTGCTCCTGTAAGGAGAGAAATTCCTCTCTTATTCGCGATTACGAAAGAACCTAATATTGGGTGTTTTTCATGCTAAAATGTCTTTACAAATTGATCCTCTAACTTTTAAGCTTAAAAAGCCTGATGAACTTCGCTTATGGAAATAAATGATTTTACTAACTTATACACAAAGCAAGATAATGATGACTCTGTTACATCATTTCAAAATGAAGTTGGTTTTTCGCTAGTCCGCAAATACCCAAATACGAGCGAGTTCCGAGACAAGCCGTTGAGGATATTCATAAAAGTCGCTTTGCTTGAAAAAGGATTGTTCTACTCAGTAGACATGACCAAGATTGAGACGGAGGGTGAGAAAGTCGAATATATTATTCAACATGCTGAAAGATCTACAAAGTACACAAATTTTTTTTCTGATGGTAGCGAACCAGAATTTGTGTTTGATCAGCAATCGAGAAAAATTAAACATATAAAGAAGAAGAAGGAGTTTACACTAAACCAGTTTGTCGACATCCTGGAAAAGAATCATCTATCCGATTGTCTGTTTTGGAAGCGTAAGGCAAATTTGTGTGTTGATTTTATTTTGAAAGCTTTATTTTGGTTAAGTGATAGACATTACGATAAGGTAAAAACTCCTATAGACAGATACAATGCAAAAAAGAGCGGCAAACCAATACCTGAATCTGAAAAAAGCATAGAGCCTTTTTTTAAGTATTTTTACATTTCAAAAAACTTTATTTTTCTGCTACTGCTTGTTACGTTCTTTTGCGTCATCTTAGTAGTATCTTTCAGATGTCACCTTTCTATTAAAGATATTTGGACAAATTTTTTTGGTGAATTTACACTTTCAAATCCATTCGTGATACTACTATTTTTCTTGACATTGTTTATCTCAGAAAAAATTTCAATGAAACTCAATAAAAAGATTAACGATTTCCTTATTCCACAACAAAGTGTATTTTCAAAATCAAAAGAAAACTTTATTGAAAAGCTACATAATTACCTATATAGAAATAAATTTGATTTGAAGATCTAACAAGACTTAATCTAACCTAACCAAACTCCCGAATTGCCCCCATAAATAACTCACCAAACTTGGCTAGCTTCTTATCACCAACTCCGTTTATATTGAGGAAGTCCTTGTCAGTTTGTGGGCGCTGGCTGGACATGTCCCTTAGCGCCTTGTCGCCGAAGATGATGTAGGGAGGGACTTTCAGGCGAGCGGCTTCATTAGTACGGACTTGCCGGAGGGCTTGAAAGAGAGCGGGATCGAAGTCTTTGCTGTCGGTGACGACCACTTTGTTTTTGCTAGTACTGATACGAGACGGCGCCAAAAGAGGAGCGGGAGCGATACATTTATCGCAGTTACCGCAACTTACTTCCTGGTAGTTCTCATTAAAGTATCGGAGCAAGAACTTCCGACGACACGAACCTAATTGCCCGTACGACAAGACTTGATTGAGGTTGGCTTGTACTTGCTGCTTTTCTTCTTCGTCGCTGATACGACCGATAAAAAACTCGTGCTTGAACTTGTCAGCTAGCGAAAAGAAAAGGACACAACGGGCGGGGAGTCCATCACGGCCAGCTCGGCCAGTTTCTTGATAATAGCCTTCAATCGATTTTGGAAGACTATGATGTATAACGAGACGGACGTCAGGCTTGTCGATGCCCATACCAAAGGCAATGGTAGCCACCATTATATGGATGTCGTCACGGATAAAACTTTCCTGATTGTCACGCCGCTTATCGGCTGTCAGTCCAGCATGGTAAGCGCCAGCTTTGTAGCCTTGCTGATTAAGCTTGTCGGCGACCTGTTCAGTGTCCTTACGAGAGAAGCAATAGATAATGACACTTTCGTTTGGATAACTCGCTAGTAACGACAAGATAGTTTTAAAAGAATCTTTTTTTGGTAGCACCTCGTAACTTAAGTTTTGTCGATTAAAACTAGAGATAAAGATATTTGGTGTAGGGAGTGCAAGTTGTCTCACGATGTCCTCCCGGACTTTTTCGGTGGCGGTGGCGGTGAGAGCAATGATAGGGATGTTAGGGAACTTGGTGCGCAGTTTGTTTAAGTTGCGGTACTCTGGCCTAAAGTCGTGACCCCATTCAGAGATACAGTGGGCTTCGTCAATGGCAAAGAGGCTTATAGGAAGGGAATGCAAAACTTCTTCAAAAGCAGACAGGCCAAGACGTTCAGGTGCGATGTAGAGGATTTTCACTTCACCAGTTTTGATTTGTTTAACAACAGCTTCAATAGCGGAGTTTGTGAGTGAGCTGTTTATGAGTGCGGCACTGACTCCACTAGCAAGCAGCGAATCAACCTGGTCCTTCATTAGTGAGATGAGAGGAGAAACGACGACAGTGATACCTTCGTTTAAGAGCGCCGGTAGCTGAAAGCAAAGTGACTTTCCACCGCCAGTTGGCATCAACACCACACAGTCTTCGCGAGCGAGTACTTTTTCAATGATTTCTTTTTGGAGGGGTCGAAATTTGTCGTAGCCGAAGTATTTTTTTAAAGTAGTGTACATATAATAGATTGGACCTACGCAAATGGCACACTCCTTCGTTGCCCGGCGCAAAGTATTCCTCAATGTACCAATGTACACCTCGTCATACTTTGCTTGTGCGCCTCGGATTGCACTCATTTGCGAAAGTCCAATAGGTACCAGTATGCCATGCCAAAGAGGCAAGGCTAAATTTTTGCGTTAATCGACACAAAATGCCAAAATGTCGTGTTGTCAGATTTTTGACACGAGAAATTAAGGAAGATTGGCTGAGTGGCTTAAAGCAACAGTTTACTAAACTGTCGGACTGTAAAAGGTCCCGAGGGTTCGAATCCCTCATCTTCCGCAAATACCAAAACCAAAGCGTATGCTTTGGTTTTGTTGTATTTTGCGAGAAGATGAGGGATTCGAACCGAAGTCGCGGCGAAGCCCGCAGGCGTCAGCCGAGGACCGCGACGAGTGGAGGTCAATGGAATGAGGTAGTTTGTGACGTAAGGAAACAAAATATCCATGAGAGTGACCGAATCCCTCATCTTCCGCAACCACAAAATAGCGCCTTTGGCTTCATATTTTATTTCAATGCGCCAACGCCACACAGATAATTTTACAGGAAAAGTGTACCTGCGGTGCGAGCGCAGCTCGCACCGCACTCATAGTTGCGCCAGTAGTATACACATCGTCAACTACAACTAGCGTCACATCACGAAGTTTTTGAAGTTCATTGTGGTTTGCTTTAAAAGCGTCAGCGACATTAACCAAACGTTTACTTTTCGGTAGAGAGTGTTGGGCAGACGTTTCTTTTATTCTTAGACACAAGTTAAGTTTGACGGTTGCCGCTGGATTACTTTTTAAATATTTTAGAACGGCATAAACTTGGTTGTAACCCCGCTCCCGCTCTCGCTTTTTCCCTAAAGGGACAGGGATAAATACAATTTTTGCGGACTGTGCTTCTGCCCACTCAGTTATAAGCACAGAAAGCAGCTTAGCCGCTCGCTTGTTACTATGGAATTTGTTTTCAGTAATGAGCGATTTTATAATGGGGTTTTGATAAGTAGCTAAACATAAGCAACCGGGCACCTTGGTCGGTCTATAGCAATTTCTAAGGATTTCAGTTGTTGTTTTTCTAACCATCAGCTCGCTCGCTCGTGGCGGGAACAAACTGTCAATGATGTTTTCAACTATCTTCATATCATAGGTACAGTGTATACCTACCATGTTACAATAAGCGTTGTACACCATGAAAAGTCTGACCGATTTTTTTCAAGGATTCTCAAACAGCCCTCTGAAACAAGCAGTGGTTGGTATTGATATTGGTTCATCTTCAATTAAGCTAGTGCAGCTAGAAAGCCAGAAGGGGGTAGTGACCCTGACGACTTACGGCGAGATCCAACTTGGTCCGTATGCCAACAGTGATGTCGGACAGTCGATAGTGCTTAATGCCAAGCAGGAACAGGAAGCCTTAGTCGATGTCCTTAGGGAATCAGCTGTAGTTGCAAAGAATGCAGTCTTTGCCATGCCTCTAACTTCCAGCTTCGTCACCAATGCGCTGGTCGAAGCAGATCCTAAAGCTGATATCTCAGCCTTGGTCAGAGTTGAAGCCAGGAAAGTAATACCAATTTCACTCAACGAAGTCACTTTAGACTGGGCTGAAATGAATTTGGAAGAAAAAGAGACAAAAAAAGAAAGCGTAAAACGCGAGGTCTTGATTGCTGCCATTCAAAACTCAGCTCTTGAGCGGTTTAGAACCCTGATGCAATTTGTTGGTCTCACTGTGCCACCAACCGAAATAGAGTGTTTTAGT
>JBBTYP010000019.1:1271-12002 GCA_038061715.1 Patescibacteria group bacterium | reverse complement strand
ATGATTGAAATTCGTCCACATAAAAATAGAAGTTCGGCATTGTCTTCATGACATGCACTGGTAAGTTGGCCCGGCTCATAGCTGCCAAGTAAATACGCGTTGTTAGCATTGAGCCAAGTAGGTTGGCATTGGTTTCACCAATCAAACCTTTGGAAAGATTCATGATGAGAATTTTTTTCTCATCCATCAACTGTCGGATATCAAAGCTGGAATGAGGTTGTCCAATGATATTACGAATTAGCGGATTGCCCGTAAACTGTCCAATTTTGTTTTGTATGGCTGGTAAAGCTTCGGCCGCAAAACGCTCAGTATAATTAGCGAATTCATCTACCCAAAAAGATTTTACGGCTGGATCAGTACAGTAGTCGACCACCTTGAGTCTATATTCTTTGTCATTAAATAAGCGGTTTACAGACAACAGTGTAGTGTCAGGATATTCAATCAAAAGCAACAGGGCGTTAGTAAGAATGTATTCCATACGGGCACTCCAAGCATCGACCCAAATCTTCTTGAAAGTAGACATTAGGCCAGATACCACCAAGTGTCTTTTGTCCTCTCCGACATCCTCCATCACGTTGAAAGCGATCGGGTTATCCATATCAAACGGTGCAAAATACACCACGTCTTTAATGCGGTGCTCGGGCACATATTCAAGTAATGTCTCCGCTGCTGAGCCGTGTGGGTCAATGAAGGCCATTCCTTCACCGTTTATAATGTCTTGGGCGGCCATGTTTTCAAGCAAAGTCGACTTACCCATACCGGTTTTCCCAATCACATACATGTGCCGTTGGCGGTCTTTGGCTTTTATACCAAAGGGAATAAAAGCTCCGCGGGCGTCGGTTTTGGCAAAAAAGGTGATCTTTTCTGGGTCAAAGCTTGTCATGATTTATAGGTATAGTATACCTTGCTATTAGCGACGATACTGCTCTTCGACGAATGTCATAAGAGTACGGACGTCGGCGTCACGTCCAGTCGAACCAAGTAAGATTATAGCTACTGTCCGCTTACTGCCCTGGATAGATACTTCATGGAGCGATATTGAGGTTTGTCCAGCAGCGGTGGTTTCTCCAATCTTCCCTCCCACAAAGTTATTCATTTCATCGACTTCATTAAAATTAGCTAGATCAGAAAACTCGCCTGTATCACGAACGCCGGTCAATTTTTCCTTAGCCGTAATTTCGAAAATAAAATTGCGGTTGATGTGGATATACTGCGTAAGTCTAAATAAGTCAGCTAGGGTCGAAGTGTTACCGTTTCCCAGACCTGAGGGATCAACAAAGTTGCTTTCTAACATCCCGATTTGCTTAGCTTTTGTATTCATTTCTTTTATAAATTCACTGCGGCCATACTCACCCGCGATAACTTCCGCCGCTTCGTTTGATGATTCAACTAGAAGTAGTTGCAACAAGCTGTACAAAGACGCGCTGTTCCTATCTTGCAATCGTGGGATTAGTGACTCCACAAAGTTTGGTGAACCAACCTGGATACGACTATCGAGGTCTAGCTTTTCAGCGGTCACGACAGCCGTCATAAGCTTTGTCACCGAAGCAATCGGCACCCCAATTCGCAGGTCGCTAGCAGCCAACATCGTGCCACTATCGATATCAGCAACCAGGTAATGTGGGGCACTAACATCCATCACTTCAGCGGCGTAAACAAAATGGTCTTTTTTAACAGCTTTTTTGTAGACCAAAACTGGAGTACCTAGGGTGGTTAACTGATGGAGTTTTTCTGCGTCAGTATTAGCAATTCTAATGCCACCCGCCACAAAGTCTTCTTTCACTGGACTACCGTCTGGATATTCTGGCACACCGTGAATGGCGTAGTTCCCCTCAAAAGTAATGGCATAAGGAAAATACACTTGCGCTAGGCTGGAGAAATCACGCTTCTCGTTACTTTCGACTTCATACAAACCAGACGGAGCATCGAACCACGAGCCTTCTTGACCAAAAGAAAGTACGGGTGCACTGATAGTAAGTACACCGTCCTTAAAGTGCCTCACCATTTTAGTTTCAAAGTCGACTTCAATAAAACTAATGCTTTTTTCAATAAAAGCTTCTCTTGTTTCATTAAAAAACTTCTCTTGCGAGAAAGCGGCTTGCGGTCCATAGGAAAGCGTCACTGTTTTTGTAGTATCTTGGTCAATGATAGTAACCGTCGGTGTAGCTACCTGCTGCTTTGCCGCTACTAGGCCGTAACTAGAAACAGCCACAAACGCCATCACTGCTACCGCCGCCACTGGGGCAACGACTTTGATTGTGGCCATAGCTGCCTTCTTGAAGGTTGGGCTTTTTTGCTTCTCACGAACACTCCGAGGTATCAATGAACCTCGGAGCATTTCCGGTTGATCATCCTTAAAAGACAAAAGACGAACGTGGCTATCCTTCTTGTCACGCATGTTTATATAATACAACCAATTAATCTGGTTTTTTTATGTTATCCCAAAACGGTAAACCTATAAATGTAGCGATTAATCGCTACATTTAGGAACTTACTACTCTGGTTCAAGTAGCTTTATAGGCCAAATTTTTGCAAAGCAAAATTTAGGCGGACAAGGTATCCTCTAATCTACCTGTAAGGCCTCGCGAGTATAGCTATTGCTCGGTGCCCAAATCATCCAAGAATTTACCCCGGCGTCATAACTAGCTTGAATCTGAGCCCGCACATCGGCTGCATCGTAGTCTCCACCGTAATCAAAATCCTGAATCCAGGTACGGAATTTTTCAGCACCGTAACCAGGCTTCACATAAACTGCCGGCGTTGACGTACCGACTCGTTGATGTAAAAAACCTTCCATTGGTGTTGTCGGTGCTTTCATTCTATCCACTCCCGTCTTCATCGCGTAATACACCACCTTATATGGATAGTCGTTTGGGTTACCGAGATTAAGAAAACTAGGAGGATAGTGTGACGGATAAACCATCGGCGCTAAGAAGTCGAAGTACGGTGCCGCACGATCTTGTACTTGTCCGATAGAAAGATCGTTGAAGTTGGTGGTCGTCATCCCAAATAGATCCACCGAAGTATACGGTGTGCTTGACGCTCGGCCAGTATTCTCATGACGATAAGTCGCAAACCGACTTTCTTCATCAAGTTTTTCATTCAGATATTTAAAGAACGCCTCTAGATTGGCTTGTTTGTCTAACTTGTATTGTCCGGCCATACTTTGTGGGTAGTAAGTATCACTCATATTGCCGTCCGATGGGTACCTGACATAATCAAAGTTGAGTTCGTCAAAACCGAGGTTGTAAACTTCGGCCGATAAATCAATCATGTGGTCCCAATATTGTTTAGCCGCCACATCAACAAACGACAATCCTTTATGGTCGGTCCATACCGTCACCCCATCATTACGTAGTACTGCTTGCTCGGGATGTTTCGGTGCATAAAATGGATCTTGAAAAACAGTCAGTCGAGCAATGGTATAAATATTTTTTGAGTGCAGTAACTCAATCAGTTCGCGCATGCGCGGTGTACCACATCTAGCTTCAGCCCAAGCTGATTTCCAAGTGTCCTGCTCGGAAGGAAAAGAAATGGTGCCTGAAAAATCTTTAATATCTATAATCACACTATTCACTTCAGTTTCATCAATCAGTTTGATTAGACGATCACGAAAATCGGTCGTACCAGCCACACATGAGGTCATGTAGATGGTCTTTACTTGTTTAGGTAGTGGCACATGCTTTACAATCGGCCTAGTATCTGGCTCGATGTTTTTTAATTCGCTCGACGCATCGTCAACTGAGCTTACTGGCTGTGCTTCTGGAACCCTTTTGTTGGCATAGACATCAAATAAAGAGACAGGGAAAAAGCTCAAAGCGGTAAATATCGCAGCGACAGTTAAAAATGGTGTCGCGTACCCTGACATACTCTTTATTGTATCGTACTGTCGTTAAAAAGTTTGTCGGTTGTCTCAACAAAAGAATCGGTGGCCCGTTCGCCAGAACTACGCTCAATCTGCTTCAGATACACCGCTCGCCTTTGCGCATAGCCTACAAAGACTAAAAGTACACCGATGGCTGCAATGGAGTAAGACCGCCAAGCTGGTGGAATACCCAGAAACGGCACAATAATAAGTAAAATTCCAGAAATAAAGACGATTGTTTCTTTTGACATTGGCAGTAGTATACCCTTACTTAGAAACGTCAACAATAACGACAAACTCACCCTTTTGTTTGACAGGATTTTCACTTAGGGTCCTGATAATCTCAGTCGCTGAACCGACCAGCATTTCTTCATGCATCTTTGTTAGTTCACGACCCAGGTATAATGTGGTTTCGGGCAGTGCCATCTCAAGAGCTTCTAGTGTCTTCATAATCCGATGAGTCGACTCAAAAAATACCACTGGGTGCCCATACTCCCGAAGAGATTTGAAAAAGGTTTCTCTTCCCTTCTTCTGAGGTACAAAACCTAGAAATGAGAATTGATTGCCGGCAATACCAGCCAGCGACACCACTGTCGTTACTGCTGATGCCCCTGGGATAGCTTCAATCAGCACCTGCGCTTCACGTGCTTGCTTGATAAGTAAAACTCCAGGATCACTGATGCCCGGTGTACCAGCATCACTCACTAACGCAATATGTTTACCCTCTTCTAAGTCGTTTAAAATTTGTGCGTGGGCACTTTCGCTCGTATGCGCATCATACCGGTGCATCTTGGCTTTAATGTCATGATGGTGAAGTAACTTCCCCGTCACCCGAGTATCTTCACACAACACATAGTCACACTCACGGAGCGTCCGTAATGCTCGCAAGGTAATATCTTCCAGATTTCCAATCGGTGTAGCCACCAGTGACAGTTTGCCTGTTTCCATAATACTCAACATTATCATTTAGAGGGAGAAAGCAAAAGGCGGCTCGCTTGCGCGTGCCGCCTTGCAGGTTGGTCAGTCCGAAGAGGAGAACCGGTCATAGAACCTGGCGTATCCTACTGGATCATCCCGTTGCCATCGCTCATTGGCCAGCCGATGCTGCCCGAGCGCTATATTGCACAACCGTAAAAATCGTCCAACTGCAGTTCTTTTAAACCACTTTTTCATGCTACTTCCCCTTTCTGTTTCTATAATACAACGAACCAGTATATTGTCAACAAGACCACTGTGCAGCCTTCATCTTTATATCTTATACAATATAAAGACTTAGCGATTGATAAACTTCATCGTCGATGGACCAAAGTAGCCGGTACCAGTGGTGAGTCCATGTGGAGTAAGGACATCACTGCGGTAGAAGTTTTGGTATTTAATCAACGCCAGTTTGGTTTTCTCTCCAAAGTAGGTAGATTCAAATCCAGCGGCTCCCGGGCCAGTTACAGCGATAGTAAAGCCTTCGGCATTGAGAATTTTTTGAAGCTCTTTGACATCCTCTCCCACTGAGCCCACCTTGAGACTGCGGGTAAAAGTGTAAGCATTGCCACTACCATCAGTGTTCACTACTTGTCCTCGCAGACCAGGTAAAATTCCGGTCTTGCTATCAAGCGCTTTTGGATTGAAGCGTACCTGAGTCCCGGCTGAAACCGTAGCGAAGTCATCGGTGGTAGCTTGTGTGAGGTACACATCAGCATCAGACTTACTTGGAATAAACTTTACTTCTTGGCGAAGCAGCCACTTCCCTTTTGGATTGTAGGCACCTAGAGCTGGTACCTTTTTCAAAAACTCATTATCAACTAAATTACTGTACACCGTATCAACACCGGGAATATATACTGCCTGGTCGCTCATGGTGTAGAGATCAAATACCATTTCCGGCATATTACTCTTTAGCGTACGCATTGGTAGCTGTGGTTTGTCGGCCGCAAAGCTAATTTGAATTGGCGATAGTTCTCCCCAAAACCAATCCGGTGCAATCGCCATTTTAGCGTCGTCGCTTGAAACCGAAAGATCAGCTGTCACCTCTTTAAACATTGGTCGGATTCCTGGATCAGTAAAATGTGAAGCATCTACCTTCAACGCTACAAAGTAAAATCCACCTTTCTTAACATAGTAGTCTACTTTTGCAGTATCATTTTTGTCGTAGTTGTAGCCGTTATTCTTAAGCCACTTTACGAGACTCGTTGCGCTCGTTGCTTTAAGTACCGTGACTCTGTACTCTGCCACTTGTTTTTCTTCGACGACTGTCACCGAATCTTCGTCCGCCGATTTCACTCCTGACATTTCAGCCAAAGGCATCGGATCGCCCAGATTTACCCAAGGGTTAGTCGCTTCTTCAAGTTGCCAAAAAATATCTACTGGTGCGGCTGTAACTGCAGGCTTGCTCGGAGTCGGATACACAATCCCAAACGCCTGTGCGCTACCTTGCCACTCGGGCTTGAGAACTAAAGTCTGTACCCCATCTTGATAAGCTAAAAAGGCTTCCGTGGCGTTAACTGGCTGATATTCCTTGCCTTGCGGCGGGAATCCCCAAGGATAGAACGCCAGAGCTGACTGCATTGGTAAAAGGGCCACTAGGCCAAAAATGAGGGCTTTTTTCATATATGATAGTTATGTCTCTGATGACGCAAGAACCCGTCACGACTTACATCGTAATTGACAAAAATAATGTTAATGGTTTAACTTCGTAGTAATTCCCCAGCGAGTTTGGTTATGTTACCCGCGCCAAGAAACACGATCACATCCTTGTCAGTGACGGTTTGTTTTAGAGTATCTATCATCGCTTCGTAGGTGGGGACGTAGGAAGTGTGCGGATTATATTCAAGTGACTTCACCGCTAGCTCTTTGACTGAGACACCTGAAGTATTTTCTTCCCGCGCAGCGTAGATCGGTAAGAAATAAAATTGATCCGCCAGCGCGGTGACTTTGGCGAAATCATCAAACAGTGACGCGGTGCGTGAGTAGGTATGTAGTTCAGAAATAGCAACGATGTTTTTGTCAGGATAGAGCTCTCGCAGTCCACCTAGGGTAGCTTTGATTTCGGTCGGATGATGAGCGTAGTCATCGTAGACCGGCGCTCCATGCCATTCACCCTTAAACTCAAACCGCCGCCAAGTCCCCGCAAATTCAGCCAGTGTATCTTTAGCTTCATCCACTGAGATTTTTTCATGATGTGCTACAGCCAAGGCTGCGGCTGCGTTCAAGCGATTGTACATGCCAGGTTGCCGAAGTGGCAACTTTACATCAAAAAATTCATTGTAATCGAGTACCTTGATTGGTGCGTTCTTGATAATCGGAAGAATGTTTGGATTCTTCATATCCGTCACCACTATCCCGCCTTCATTCACTTGTGACACGAAAGTCCGAAAAGCATCCTGTACATCGGCCAAATCTTTATAGTAATCGGTGTGTTCGTATTCGACATTGGTAATCACGAGTACATCGGGCTTTAGGTGCAAAAAATCCCGCTTGTATTCACACGCTTCTACAATCGCATATTTACTCTTGCCAGCCCTAAAGTTGCTCTTAGTTTTGCTACGCAATGAGCCAATAATCGCCGTCGGGTCCTTCTCCGCCGCTTCAAAAACATCTGTTAACATCGCGGTCGTGGTCGTCTTTCCGTTCGTGCCCGACACCGAAAATAAATAGTATGGATTCACCGCCAATCCAAGTGCTTCAAAGTAATTAATCGTCGGTAAGTTTTTTCGCCTTGCCGCTTCTAGTTCAACATATCCTTCGGTAGTTGGATTCACCGCTTCCGTGTAGATCACTAAATCTAAATCAGCGGTGATATGCTCAGCGCCATGTCCCTCAAAGACAGTCGCCCCTTCCTCTGCTAGCGTAGCGGTGATATCAGACGGCGCTCGGTCAGAGCCCTGCACTTCTTTTTTTTCGTTACGTAAAAACCGCGCCAGCGCCGACATCCCAATCCCGCCAATTCCAATAAAATGCACTTTTTTTATTTGTTCTAAGTCGATTGATTTCATGCCGAAATATTAATTTTGGAGTGAGTTTATCACTCTCATAAAATCATCGTTGCGTTCGTACTCATTTTTAAACATACCAAACGACGCGAAGCCTGGTGAAAAAAGAAGAACATCGCCGGGTTGGCCTACGGCCAACCCGGCCTTTACTGCCGCTTCTACACTATCAAAAACTGCCACTTCTATAGTACTGTTAACAGTACTATAGACAGCGAGTGCTGCCATTAATTTTTCGGTACCAGTCCCTTGTAATAGATATGCCTTTTTGCAAAAGGCTCCTACGACTTGCTCTAGTTCTTTGGTGTCTAATTTCTTATCAGCTCCACCACCAATCCAAATCACATTTTTGTCATCAATATTACCGACTGCTTTCATTCCCACAATAACCGCCTGCGGTGTTGTGGCGTTGTTGTCATTGTAAATTTTTACGTCATTAATTTCTCCGAGGTATTGTAGTCGCCCTTCGACGCCCGGAAAGCTTGCTAAGCCGGCAAAAATTTCCTCTTCTTCTAATCCTAAGGCTTCAAGAGCTTTGTACGCCAATGCAGCATTAAGCTTGTTGTGCTCACCCGGCATCGCCAGTTTGGAGTCTTCGGGAATAATTGAATCGTCTACCAAAACTACCTCCTGCCCCAATGTTGCGCCAGGTAGTTTCTTCGCCCACTCAAACACCTCTACAGTCGTCACCAATGTATCATTGTCGTCTTGGTATTTAAAAATATTCGCCTTATCCGCAAAGTACGCCGCCATATCATCCTTGTAATAGTTCATATGGTCCGGCATGAAGTTGGTGAAGACAGCCACCTGCGGCGAACGCTTCGCCCAACCAAACCCTTGCAGTTGCCACGAATCAAGTTCCATTACCGCGATTGAGTCTTCCTCAACTTGCTTCAGAAGCTGAAGATTAGAAAGTCCCCGCACATTGCCACCGAGCAACACCGAACCATCAAAAACAGAAGAAAGAATATGGTAAATCATATGAGTAACTGTTGACTTCCCACGTGTACCGGTGATACCCACTATCGGAATTCCTGAGAGCTCAGCAAACAGCGCGGCGCTTTGCGCTAGAGATACTCCCGTATTGCGGGCATGCACCAAGTAATCCGAATCCATCGGTACACCAGCTGCCACCAAAATCAAGTCACGATTTTCAAAATCCTCCAACCTATGTTCACCGAGGACGAATTTCACATTAGAAAAATGCTTGAGCTGTGCCACCGAAACAGCTAATTCGTCGACCGACTTCTTGTCAGTCACAATCACTTCCGTCGCGCCAGCTTCCGCAATAAACGCTGCGTCACCAATCCCACGACCGAGTAGTCCGAGCCCCATCACCGTGACCTTCTTACCCTTAAAGTATTCCCCATAAACCATACGCCACATCATAAATCATTCTGAAGAAAAAACCAGAAATGCTATAATTTCACTATGCTACCGAGAAAAACCGACCGAAAACTAGAATCATTCAAGCTGTTCCCCTATCTAGCCTGGGGTCTGGTCGTCCTCTTCGTATTTTTTGTCTACAAACTCACCATTGAACTCAGTGATAATGCAAATGTCTTAAACGAGCAGTCAGATTCGATTGAAACAAAGGTTAATGTAAAAAGTAGCGACCTCAAAAACATAGATTTTGAGCAATAAAAAAACCGCGGGGGAGAGAATGATAAATCCTCTCCCGGCGGCTGTCGCTCTGCCTAGAATGCCAGTTTGAACGTAATCAATAAACCACCAGACGATCGTTGGCTCACTGAACGCTTAAGACATTGTCCTGGCCATTCAATTTGCCCTTCACTGGTCGGACGACAACTGTCTTCACTGGCTGGGATTGAGATGGCGAGGACTGGCCGTCGCTCCTTCTCTATGGTCGATTTAGATTTGATGGCTACAGCACCGAGTTGAAATCTGATAGCTTCAACCCCAATCAAAGGTGTGTCAACTGGAGCCAGACTGAACATGGCCAAAAACAAAGCTTTCATCATTGAACTATCCTCCCTTCCCTAATACAAAGACTACCACAAAAGAACTTAGGCGAGAAACCAGTCTGTCGGTATTTCTTTTACCTCCAAGCCTAGTTCAGTAGCAAACTGATGCTCCCACTTGGCGCCGTTTGAAGTCTCCCATTTCGGCATTACGAAAACCGTCTTAAGGAGGCCTGTCGCCATAATTGGATTATGGTAGTGACGCATAACTTCCTCCCACGGCAACTTAAGTGGGATAATCTTTCGCTCATCGTGATTACCTTCGAAGTAATCGAACACGGTGTAGCCAGACTCACGCAACTTATCTTGTGCCACAATAAAGCGCCGCAGATTTTCTTCATAACCATAACCACCACTGGTGAGCGGTCCACTCACTCGCACCACTGGCTGCGGCAAAGTTCTAAGCCGTTCTATCGCGCCCTGCGCTAGAGTTTTTAGGGTGGCGTGCTTTTCTGCGTTTAAAAGTTCCTGTGACATATAATTTCCTCCTTTATATTTAAAACATAAAAGACTTAATAACACAAAATCTCTGGCGCAGGCCAGAGATTTCCCTAATTCCTGTTCGTAAACTCACGACGGAATTTTCTTCCCTTTGGTCAGAAACGGATAAACCCTGCCTAAAGGCAGGGTTTATAGCTCGCGCGAACTTAAATTCTTTGTCCGCGCTCTAGGATTCGAACCTAGGACCCTCCGAGTATCAGGAGTGCGCCCCAGTTTTAAGGAGTGAAGCGACTATAAAACTGGAAGTGCCCTTTAGGGGCCTCTAGCCAACCCTCCAGTCTGTCTCACAAGCTCAACAACGACTGGTCGCTTCGCGAACGGAAAATCTCTGGCGTAGGCCAGAGATTTTAGCTCGCGCGAACTTAAATTCTTTGTCCGCGCTCTAGGATTCGAACCTAGGACC
>JBBTYP010000019.1:0-1171 GCA_038061715.1 Patescibacteria group bacterium | reverse complement strand
CTCCGAGTATCAGTCGAATGCTCTAGCCAACTGAGCTAAGCGCGGACAAAGAATTTAATTAAACTCGTCGCAAGTGTCGAGCACTATACCAAATTAAACATTAAAAGAAAAGGCCGAGATTTCTCTCTAGCCTTGTGTAGGGTGGTGAGCGCTGCTTGGCGGCAACGCTCACCACCTTATCGCCGGGTTCAGTTCAGGGCGATCCTTCCCGGCGGAAGGATTTCGTCATAGCCGACAGTCGGCAAGTTGGCCGACTCTGGTGGACATTCTCCGTCGGCCGATCCGTCAGCGCGGACGACACCAGCACAGGTGTTGTCCTCGTGGACGATGCGCTGCACTGGCGACGAAAGCTGATGGCCTGCGGCCGCCGAATCTGGTTCCAGGATCAAAACTGGCGTCGCTGTGTCACCCGCGAAGTGCGGGGGATACAGTGCTAAGAGGCCAGCCAGAAAGGCTACCAGGATTAGAACCACGGTCAGGGTGGCCACCAGTACCTTATCTTGTCTCTCTTGACTCATTTTATCCCTCCTAAAAAATGCTAGCTGGGCGTTCCAGCAACTTTTCTATTATAGCATATTCGGCCTAAAAGTCAATGTATAGAAAGCCAGTCTACGTTTTAGCCTTGTGCTGTATACTTAAATCACATGAAAAAAGTACTTTTGCTTGTGTCCTTCTTCCCTGTTTTACCGACCCTCGCTCTAGCGCAAACCCTCAGTGCTCAGAGTTTTATTTCTCGTTTTCTTAAATTTGCCAATGCCAAACTCATACCGGCCTTACTTGGCGTCGCTTTTCTTTTGTTTGCGATTAATGTTATTCGGTTTTTTGTTATTCAAGGCGGTGAAGAAGATGGACGAAAAAACGCGAAGAATCTTGCGCTCTACAGTGTACTGGCGTTTGTAGTGATTATTATATTTTGGGGAGTGGTGAATCTCTTCTCTAGTAGCATTGGGCTTAATGCCAAGACAACGCCGACACCAGACTACTTGGAGCTTAATAATGCAAAATTAAATTCAACCTCAGCCAAGGGTTCAACGGGAGCACCTCTAGACCCAAATTGCCCAAATGGTGCAACCGGACTTGGTAAGGATGGTAATCCTTGTGGTATCTACTAGGTAAGTGATGCACGAAAACAGCCGCGTTGTTTTAAAAGAAAACCAACCGGGGGTTTTTT
>JBBTYP010000018.1:0-14739 GCA_038061715.1 Patescibacteria group bacterium | reverse complement strand
CAAAAATATGCAATGACGACATTTGTGGCATTACGGAGTTCTGGCTTATTACTAACACCAAGTTCACCTCAGCCGCCGAGCACTACGCTGAGTGTATCGGGGTAAGACTGCTCTCTTGGGACTATCCCCGACATGACAACCTTCACGACCGCATACAAAGAGCTAAAATCTATCCGATTACAGTTCTTCAGAGTATCACAACTGCCCAAATTGAGGCTCTTATTGCCCGTGACATCGTTATTTGTAAGGATATTATCGACCGTCCCCAGGTCCTTAGACATTTGCACCTTTCAACCAAGAAACAAGAGTCACTTTTGGCTGAAGTGACAGCAGTTTGCGAAAACTAACCAAAATAGGGAAGTGGCGGCCATTATTGTCAATATTTACAGTCTTTTTTCGGTGATATAATTACAGTATTACTTAATTCAGCAAATCATAAATTAATTGTATGGCAGATGTAGAAACACAAGACAGTCAAAAGACTTTAGTCGCGTTTGTGGTCGGACTCCTTATTGGCGGTATGCTTGTTTGGGCTTTTTCTGGTCCAGGAAAGGACACTAACAAAGAAGAAGTTAAATCTGACGAGCAAGCAGATACAATGGAAAACGAAAATGGAGCACTAAGTTCTGACAAAATTGAAATGAAAGTCGGCACAGCCGATATCAAAGTTGGAGACCAAGCAGCCGGGAATACTGTAAAGGTTGATAGTGCTACCTATCCAGTTGAAGAGGGTTGGATTGCCGTGCGCGATTACCAAGACGATAAAGAGGGCTACGTGCTCGGTGCGGCTCGCTTCAGTAAAGCTGACGGACTTGTTCCAACTGAAATCGAGCTTACTCGCGGGACCGTGGCTGGCCAAAAGTACGCTATCTCGCTCTACAAAGAAGGCGGTGATAATGATTGGGGAGGTGACGAAAAGCTTGAAGGTATCTTCGGAACTTTCACAGCGAAATAATTTAGGCTTAGAAATCTAAGAACAACACAAAGACCGCTCAACCGAGCGGTCTTTGTGTTGTTCTTAGCGAAGAAAGGCACCTGAAAAACAATGCCTTTTCTTTATTTTTTTCTGTGCTATTGTTCAGCTCAGAAAGGAGCTTGGACATGCTCAGAAAACTTGGATTTATTTTAGTAGCCCCTAACCTGGCTATCATCGGAATGTTCATCTTTGCCGAAGGGCCGCTCTCGTACCTTGAATACTTTGACGGTAGACAGCAACTCTCGCTCTACTTGGGCTGGAGCTTCATAATGGTCGCTATGACAATAGTACAGATCGCAAATGCGGACAACGTGGGTCGTGGTCCGTTTGACTTTCTTTTTTTGAGCTTTTCCGGTCTGATCGGCCTGACGGTGGGAACCCTCCTGTATATGCTTTCTGCCAACCCTGAAGTAACCGGGGAGTTTGCGCTAGCAAACAATATCATCCTCGTAATTACAACCTTGAACATGCTCGGGCTCAGTTCTTACTGTTTGGATAAGAGGCCTGCTCCATCGTGAGCAGGTCCAAAACCGCATCAGCGCGGTTTTTTGTTACCTGCGCTTCCGCGGTGTTATACTATTTTCAACATGGCCGAATACATTAAAAAGTACAACCCGACTCGAAGCTCGGAGTGGAATTATGGAGGACCGAAGTGGAAGCTTTCTCGCTCAAAAATCGACTTTTTCTTTGAATGTCCACGTTGTTTTTACCTTGATAATAAACTTGGTACCAAACGCCCAGGTTTTCCGTCATTTAATCTCAACCTTGCGGTTGACGAGCTGTTTAAAAAGGAATTTGATATACACCGCAAGGCTGGCACACCGCACCCGATTATGTCTAAGTACCAGATTGAGGCAGTTCCTTTTACTCATAAGGAGATGAATGCCTGGCGCGATCCCTTTGTAGGTATTATGCACAAACACGTCCCGACAGGACTCGTCGTCAGTGGCGGGGTCGATGATATTTGGGTAAAGCCAGATGGTACCCTTATTATCATCGATTACAAGTCCACTTCCAAAGACGGAACCATAGAGAAACTAGGTGATAGCCCATGGGAACAGCAATACACCCGCCAGCTTGGCGTTTACCGCTGGTTACTTGAGCAAAATGGCTTTACCGTCGACGAGACTGGTTATCTGGTCTATGCCAATGCCGATAAAAGCCTTGACGCCTTTGACGACAAACTTATCTTTGAAACGACACTTGTTTCTGTAAAAACCGACGTGTCTTGGATAGAAAGCACGCTTAGCGATATAAAAACTAATCTAGACAGCGAACAACTTCCCTCAATCGGTGTTAGTTGCGAATTTTGCCCTTACCGCGAAGCGGCCGGTAAAAAGCTACAAGCTGTTCACGCCGCTAGCAAGAAATAGCTATGACACAATTCCAAGACAAAGTCAGAGCAGTGGTTCGCGAAATCCCAAAGGGTCAAGTTCTGACGTATAAACAAGTTGCCTACGCAGCCGGGAAACCAGGAGCTGCACGCGCTGTCGCGAACACAATGGCCAATAATTACGACGAAACCGTGCCTTGTCATCGTGTCATCCGCTCTGATGGAAAGTTAGGTGGGTACAACCGTGGGGGGCTTGCCAAGAAACGTAGTATGTTAATAGCTGAAGGCTATAAAGCCAAATAATATGTTTTCTGATCCAACCCTACAACGGGCCGAAGCGACCATCCAAAAACTTCGAGCTGACATTCAAAAACTCTCACGAGAAGAGAGTGAAGCCCGCGAGCGAGCCGACCGCGCAATTCGTAGAATTCAAGTAGATTTAGAGCGCGACTTGGCTATCAGTGAACGTAGACGGAAAGATTTAGAGCGTGAGATAGACAGGCACGAGCAAGATATAATTCACCGCCGGCAAGAGCTCGAGAGGGATTTTAACAAACAACGTACCCATTAATATTATGTACTCTTACAAGGTTGAGCAGGCCGTTAGAGCTGCAACTATTTTACACCAAGACCAACTACGCATGGGTACGCTGCCCTTACCTTATATTTCGCATTTGATGGCGGTGGTTCTTATTTTAAGTGACTACACTGATGACGAAGATACTATCGTGGCTGCTTTTTTACACGACACGCTCGAAGATACCGACTACACACTAGATGAGCTTCGAGAAGACTTCGGTGGGCCGGTAGCGGAAATAGTCCTAGCTTTAACAGAACCAAAAGTTATTGGAGAGAAAAAACTCAGCTGGCTAGAACGTAAGCGTGAATATAACAAGCAATTGAGACAAGCGGGGGATAAAGCACTCATCATTGCCGCCGCCGACAAATCACACAATTTCCGTACCGTGGTTGAAGAGTATAATACTGACCATAAGCGTTTTCTTCAGGATTTTGGTCCTCAGACGGCTGACCGAATGGAGATTTACCAAACAATGGCCAATACTCTCAACAGCCGCCTCAAAAGTGATATAGTACACGAGTTCAACCATACCTTTACTGAATATAAACAATTTCTCATCGATGTCGAAAAAACTGCCAACAGCTTCTAAACTTAGCTACACACCTGATACCCCTCTTCCAAAACTAAGAGTAATTAAGGAAGACTGGGATCTTAAGAAGCATTTTTATAAAAATGAAAAGGTCGTCGAGATAGAGCAGGATATCCAAACCGCTGAGGCAGCGATTGACAAATTCGCAAAAAAATACCAAAACGGTAATTGGACAAGTAATCTTGGGACTATTGTCACCGCTACGAAGGAATATCTTGATCTATTGCTTCTAAAGGGTGACAGACCACTCTACTATCTACATTATCGCAAAGAGTTAGATGCGGCTGACCATAAAGCAGAAAAAATGATGAACCAACTGGAAAGCAGACTAACAAAAATTAGCAACCAACTAGTATTTTTCGAACTACAGCTGGCAAGAATTAGTTTGACACAACAAACCGCCTTGTTAGCTGATAAAAAGGCTGCTTTATATAGACATTTTTTCACCAATGTATTTAGTAGCGCCAAGTACCAACTTTCAGAGGCTGAGGAAAAAATTCTGAACCTAAAATCAATTACTTCGCGTGGCATGTGGGTGTCTGGAACAGAGAAAATTCTTAATAAAAAGTCGATCAGTTGGAAGGGGAAAGAACTTCCTATCAATGGGGCACTGATGCAATGCGAAACGCTGCCCTGGAAAGAACGCCATGAAATGTGGAAAAAAATAATTCCCGTGCTAGAAGGCATGGGTGAAATTGCTGAAAATGAATTAGTGGCCCTGGCACATGACAAAAAAATTGGTGACGACTTGCGTGGGTATAAAAAGCCTTATTCAAAAACAACCAAAGGGTACGACAGCACGGACGAGACTCTAGAAACACTAGTTTCTGTTATTGATACCCGTGGTTATGCTCTTTCAAAAAAATACTTTGCGCTTAAAAAGAAAATTCTTGGAAAGGAACTGGCTTACATTGACCGCAATGAACCAGTGGCAAAGACTCCTGAAGTAGATTTTACGACTGCAGTCACGATTGTCCGCGACGTATTCTATGGGTTTAACAAAGAGTACGGAAAAATTTTCGATGAAATGCTCCAAAATGGACAACTTGATGTTTGGCCTAAAGCTGGTAAGGGAGGGGGAGCATTTTGTAGCTCTAGCATCGGCCAGCCAACCCTAGTATTTCTCAACCACAATAATTCAATCGATTCTTTGCGTACCCTAGCCCACGAAATGGGACACGCCATCCATGCGTACCGCAGTAAACAACAACCGGCCGTCTATGAAGGTCACTCCATTCTTACCGCTGAAACAGCTAGCACTTTCTTTGAGTCACTAGTAGCTGAACATCTTCTTTCCAAAAGTACAGGCAAGGCGCGTCTAGCTCTGCTTGATTCATTCATCGGAGATAAGATTGGGACTATGATTATGTGTATTGCTAGATTCAAGTTTGAGCTTGAAATGCACGAAACAATTAGACGCGAAGGGGGTATGAGTTTCAAGGACATGTCGGCCGGTTTGGCAAAACAGTTTAGTAAGTACTGCGGCCCCGCCATTACCATGAAAGATAGTGACGGACTCAGTGTTGCCTGGAAGACTCACTATCGCCTTAATTTCTATCAATACTCTTACTCCTTTGGAGAAATCGGAAGTAGTATTATGCGTAGTCGTTACAAAAAGGATTCAGCGTATGCAAAAGAGGTTGAGAAATTTCTTTCATTAGGTGAATCGATGTCGGTAGAAGATATCTTTAAACAGATTGGTATCGATATGTCGAAGGCCAGCACATTTAATGAGGGTCTCGATTTACTAGAAGAGGATATCGCGCAGTACACTAAACTTGCCCGGGAGCTTGGCATGTTAAGATAACCTGTACAATATGAACATTCTTTTCTGGGGATTAACAATAGGGACCGCTGGCAAGGTACTGCTTGGTATTGGAGTCATCATTGCCCATAGCAGTCTAGTCAAAGAAAGAAAGATAGACTTGGTTGTTTTGCGGGGTTATCGAATCGAGCACACTATCACTGTTATAGGTCTCTTATTGATTGTTCTTGGCTATTTTATGGAGGTTTATTTCTACGGCTTCACACCTTTTCTTACCTGTAGCGGGGCTGAATGTAGTGCCGCAATAATCAACGCGTTTCCAGAATAGCTAAGAAGCTGTTTTTTTGCTATCGTGCTTATTACTTATCAAGTATAGTGGTTTAATATGTCTATTTCAGGAAACGAAATTCGCCAGAAATATATTGATTTCATGGTTAAAAACGGTCACGTCGCGATCCCTTCAGCGGCGCTAGTTCCTGATAACGATCCTACGACACTCTTTACCTCAAGTGGCATGCAGCCACTTATCCCGTATTTGATGGGAGAGGAGCATCCTTCTGGGACACGTCTTGTAAACTCTCAAAAATGTTTCCGAGCTGACGACATTGACGAGGTAGGCGATAACCGTCACACAACCTTCTTCGAAATGCTTGGGAACTGGTCGTTGGGCGACTACTTTAAACAAGAACAGCTGACTTTCTTTTACACATTTCTGGTGGATGAAGTCGGACTCGATCCAGAAAAAATTTATGTAACTGTGTTTCAAGGCGACGAGGCCAACAACGTTCCCCGCGATACAGAAGCCGTGGAAATCTGGCAGCGCCTTTTTGCAAAAAGTGGTGTTTCGTCTGACGTTGGAGAGATGGGTTCAGAAGAAGCTGCTGGACGACGCGGAATGCACCAGAATGAACGTATCTTTTACTACGACGCGGCCAAAAATTGGTGGACACGAGCTGGTAAGATTGAAAAAATGCCTGTCGGAGAAATCGGCGGGCCAGACAGTGAGGTTTTTTACGACTTTGCTACTGCACATGACCAGAAATGGGGTGAGCACTGCCATCCAAACTGTGACTGTGGTCGCTTCCTAGAAATCGGCAACTCAGTCTTCATGCAGTACATTAAAACCGAAGCTGGTTTTGAAAAGCTACCTAAACGAAATGTCGACTTTGGTGGAGGTCTAGAGCGTATCGCCGCCGCCGCTAATCGCGATGGCGATGTCTTCAAAATCGACCTTCTCGATTGTGTCGTTGCGCAAATAGAACAGCTATCTGCTAAAAAGTACGAGGAGAATCTTGAAGCTTTTCGAATAATTACCGATCACATCCGTGGCGCCGTCTTTATGATTGGCGACGGGGTACTACCTGGCAACACCGAGCAAAGTTATTTTGTCCGTCGCCTTTTACGCCGCGCTGTACGATATGCCGATATAATTGGTATTCCTGCTGGTGAGCTAAAGAATCTGGCTGAAAGTATCATTACAATGTACGGCGACCACTACGTGAATTTGGAGACAAACAAGAAACAAATCAAGCATGCTATTGAACTCGAAGAAGAACAGTTCCGCAAGACTCTCGAAAACGGACTCAAGCAATTCAACAAAATATCTCTCCAAGTACACCTGACTTCCAAAGAAGTTGACGGTAAGAAAGTAATAGACACTTCAGCCCCGCCAGTTCAAAAACAAGCTATTAGTGCGCAAAACGCTTTTTATCTCTTCACCACTTACGGATTTCCAATCGAACTTACTTCTGAAATTGCAGCTGAAAAAGGACTGATTGTTGACCGTAAAGGCTTTGAAAAGCTTATGGAAGTACATCGCGAAAAGTCTCGCGCCGGTGCGGAGCATAAGTTCAAGGGCGGACTAGCTGATAGTTCTGAAAAAGTTGTACGCTTACACAGCGCCAACCATCTCATGCTCGCAGGATTACAGAAGGAGCTAGGTGGACACGTTCATCAGGCCGGTTCAAACATCACTGGCGAACGTCTTCGCTACGACTTTACTCACCCTGAAAAAGTAGAGCGTGACGTGCTTGATAGGGTAGAGGAGTACGTCAACAACGCTATTAAGGAAGGTGGTCTCGTCACTATGGAAATAGTACCAAAGACTGTGGCCGAAAAGGACCCGACCGTAGAGGCTAGCTTCTGGGATCGTTACCCCGACGATGTAAAAATCTACACCATGACAACTTATAGTGGTACCGTGGTATCAAGAGAACTCTGTGGCGGACCTCACGTAGAAAAACTAGAAGACATCGCAGGCACTTTTAAAATCATCAAAGAAGAATCTTCTTCCGCTGGTGTGCGTCGCGTAAAGGCAGTTTTGGAATAATCCTATCCCCGCAGGCTAAGCCAAGATTAAAACAACGACTGTATAATATTCATACATGTCGTTGTTTTCGTTAGCAAAAGCGCCCGAGCGAATTGGAGTAATTATTGATATTGGTTCAGGTAGTGTCCTAGTTGCAATTGTCATTTCAAATCCGAGCAAAGAAAAACCGACGATTATCTGGAGCCACCGTGAGCAAGCACCTTTGCGTAACATCGAGTCCTTAGATCAAAGCGCCAAGTCGGTTATGACTTCACTTATCAATGCTCTTTTAAGATTTGATGGGGAAGGCAGAAAAGCTCTTTATAATGAAAAAAAACGGTCAAACATTGATGAAGTCCAGTGTTGTATTTGTGCTCCCTGGGCATATACGGTAACAAAAACTATCAACTATAGTCAGGACAAACCGTTTGAAATTACCAAGGCACTTTTGCAAAGTTTGGTGGAATCGGCCGAAAAAAGCACTCAGACTGAACTAGCAGAAAACGAAGCCGCCAACGATCTTGGTCTAACTGTCATCACTAGAAGTACCCTTGATACTCTGGCTAATGGCTATCACGTTAGTCGCCCGATTGGTGCCGAGGCGGAGGAGCTTTCTATTTCGCAAGTTAGTGTTGTCACCCAGGAATATTTAGTGAAGCACTTGACAGAGCTTCGTCACAAAATTTTTAATGATAAAAATTTCCACAAACTTTCCTACATGCTTGCTCTCTACAGTGTGACTGATGAACTTTTTAAAGACAGTAGTGATTATTGTTTAATTGATGTTACTTATGAAGCTACCGAAATAGGTGTCGTGCGCGAAGGTATCTTGACTTACTCTACTCACGTCCCATTTGGTTCATTTTCCTTGGCCCGAGAAGTTTCACAGATTACCTCTTTACCTCTTTTGCAATCATTTCAAATACTGCACGCTGAAGACCCTTTTGCTTTTATTGAAACCCTTCCTTCGACTCAGAAAGCTGATGTTGAGTTAGCCTTCACTGCCTATACTAAACGACTGACCGAACTTTTTGCTGAAACCGGAGACGACCTGTCGATCCCAAGGCGTATGTATCTACACACTGACAAGGAAACTGAAATTTTGTTTATTAAGTTCCTTGAGCGAGCGACGGATACCGTCCTCAAAAATCCACCCCAAATAAAGCCTTTGTCTAGCTTGCTGCTTGATATGGTGGAAGTTACTA
The DNA here is from genome assembly GCA_038061715.1 of Patescibacteria group bacterium. Taxonomy (GTDB): domain Bacteria; phylum Patescibacteriota; class Minisyncoccia; order Phycocordibacterales; family UBA918; genus OLB19. Next base: position 5,983 of record JBBTYP010000018.1, on the reverse strand, counting down.
ATAAAGAAAATAATACTGATACTGCCATGCTTGTGGCGGCCAAATTCTTTCATACCAAAAATGCTCGCCGACACTTTGATTATTTATAGGAAAGTGATTATTAGTTTTCTGGTCTGCGGCTTGAGCTTGAGATGAATCGGCTCACCAACTTGTTAACAAAACGAAGCTACCAAAATATTAGGGTAGGGGTATACTATATAGACATTTATGAATCAAAAATGGAATCTCCAAGACATCCGTCCCGCTGAGCCTAGGAAACGTCGAGTTCTCTCAGATCAGCGTTTGCCAACTTCACCAATTCGCACTATGGCCGAAGATACGCCAGAGGAACCGATGGTTGAACGTGAGCAGATTCCGAGTATTCGCATCGAGAATGGCACTAAAAGAGGCCAAAAGCGTCTTGTTTTCGCAGGCATTCTTGGCATAATCCTCATTGTTGGAGCTCTTGTCCTAAGTGCGCTTTTAGGAAAGACTGAGCTTACTATTTACCCCAAGATAAACCAGCCCAATATCAGTAGTGAATTCACGGCCTATCCAGACAAGCGTGATAATGCCCTTAGTTATGAAATTGTAACTTTAGAATCAACTAGCGAGAGCCAAGTGAAGGCCAGCGGTCAGATAGAAGTTAAAGAAAAAGCCACTGGCAAAATTGAAATCATTAAGACTACCGAGGGCGCCGAACGCATTATCGCCAATACTCGCTTTCGTTCTCCAGACGGTAAGGTCTTCCGCATCAAGGAGGCAATTATTGTGCCTGGAGCTATTAATGGTCTTCCTGGCACCATTCAGGCAGACGTTACGGCCGATGATGTCGGTGATTCCTACAATCTGGCCGCTGGCACACGCTTTGATGTGCCTGGCTTCCAAGAAGGCGGTCTCGATGATCTTTATAAAGCTATTTACGCTGAGAACCGGTCTGCTTTTACTGGCGGTATAAGTGGCCCACAGTACAAGATTGACGAGGCTGAGCTAAGTACTGCTAGACAAGCCCTTCAAATTAAATTGCGTGATGAGCTCCTTAAGCGGGTAGAATCAGAAAAGCCAAGTGGATTTATAGCTTTCACTGGAGCGGTCGCAATAACTTACAACCAGCTCCCAGCTGTTGAGTATGGCAAGGATCTTGTTACTATTAAGGAACAAGCTATTCTTCAAATTCCTACCTTTAAACAACAAGATCTGGGCTCCTTTTTAGCTAAAGAAGCGGTGGCTAGTTACAGTGGTGGCGCTGTTCGCATAGATGATCCTTCGGCTCTTACTTTTGCTTACACTTCAGCCACGAGTAGCAATTCTGTCATTGCCAACGAACCTTCACTAACCTTTAAACTGACAGGTAAGCCTCTTCTAGTTTGGGAGTACGACGCCAAGAAACTCACTAAGGATCTGGCTGGTCTTCCAAAGACATCTATAAATAACGCCATCTCTGCCTATCCAGGTATTGAGGGTGCCAAGGTTAGCATCACTCCGTTCTGGAAGCGTAGCTTCCCTGAAAGCGCCGACGATATTATCGTGGTGGAAGAAATCAAGCAAGACGAATAGCTTCAGCCGCCTGGGCAATTGACTACTATTTACAAAGAAGGAGATTTGTGGCATTCTAATGGACAGACGCACCAAAGCTGTCTGTTGGGAGAATTCAATGAATCAGACCACCGTTTCTTCAGGCGATCCTCGCGGAAGCTTACCGCAGATCATTGTCAACTGGGAAGGCCTTTACGAGGGTAACCTGGTGAAGTATTTCCAAGCTCTTTTTTATACGGCCGAAAACCTGAACCTGCCGTACCATAATTTCAGGCACTGCACGCACGTCTTCTACCTGTGCTATGAGGCTTCCAGGTTCTATAAGGATGAACTGTCGAAGCGGCGAATTCGCAATCTTCTGATTGCGGCAAAGTTCCACGACTTTAACCACACTGGTGTGGCTGGGGACGACGCATTGAACATTGAGCGGTCCGTCGCTGCCCTCAGGCAGCATCTGGACGAATGTGATCGCGACAGCCTTGAGGACATTGTGCTTCTTTTGCAAGGATCACAATACCCTTACATTCTCGGCGACGACAAGTTGCCACTGGAAGGGCTTATTTTGCGCGACGCTGATTTGATGCAGGCATTTTCCACCGCCTGGATTCAGCAGGTTGTCTTTGGGTTAGCTGCCGAGTGGGGCAAAACTCCAATCGAAGTACTCGCCCTGCAGCAGAAATTTCTTGGGAACATAGTTTTCAAGACAGAATGGGGACGTCTGCTGGTACCAAAAGCCGCTATTGCGCTGAAAATTAACGAAGCGCAAGCGCTGCTTGATATCCTAACCATGCCCACTAGTCCACTTGAGACTAGAGAGGCACTGGAAGTCTGACGCACATTTGAAGATTTTCTCGGCCGCTCCAGTAGGAGCGGCCGTTTTTTTGATTACGACCTAAAATCGTGTTGGTGTGCTAATAAGGTCAGTTGACGTTATGGCTTTTTTTTGCTAGACTCTGGCACGTTTGATGGATCAAGAAACAACAGATGTCAAGGATGATTTAGCATACGGTGTGGTTGAAGAAGCCTTACCGAATGCACTTTTTCGTGTAAAAACTGAAGAGTCTCCTGATTTGCTTCTAGCTTATCTCTCCGGTCGAATGCGAAAGTTTCGTATTCGAGTTTTGGTAGGTGATACAGTCGGAATGGTGGTTGATCCATACGGGGGTAAAGCCCGCATTACCAAACGCGTTTAAGTTATTTATTAGAAGTTATGAAAGTAAGATCTTCAGTAAAAAAAATGAGTCCGGATGACATCATCGTGAAGCGTCGCGGTGTGGTATTCGTAATCAATAAGAAGAAGCCCAGACATAAACAACGTCAGGGTTAAAGAACAATTATATGAGAATTTCAGGTATAACAATTCCAGATAATAAGCAACTGCCGTACGCGCTTTCAGCCGTATACGGAGTCGGTCTATCACGAGCTAAGTCAATCTTGGATGACCTTAAAATCGCGCACACAAAGAAGCCTACTGATCTCTCAACCGATGAGGAAAATTCTATCCGTGAAAAGGTGGAAAAATTTCGCATCGAAGGCGAACTTAAACGCGAAATTTCGGCCAACATTAAAAGGCTAAAAGACATTAATTCTTACCGTGGCTCACGTCATGCTAAGCGTCTTCCAGCTCGCGGCCAACGCACCAAGACCAATTCTCGTACTCTCAAAGGTGCTAAGAAAACAATGGGTAGTGGTCGTCGTAAGCTAGAAAAGACCTAGAGCTCACCGAGTTATTTTCGGATATGAATTTGGAAATGCTCTTGTGGTGGACTTAAAACTTAGAAATTATTAGTGAGTACGTATTAATGACATATGGGTAAGAAAAAAATCGTAAAAAAGAGTGGTGGTTCTGATGTGTCTGGCACATCGCGAGCCCTCAATCGTATCCCTAAGCGCAAGCTCGCTACAGGGAAACTAAACATACTTGCAACCTTCAACAACACACTGCTAACACTGTGTGATACCAAGGGAAATGCGGTGATGGCAGCATCATCGGGGGCTCTTGGTTTTAAGGGTTCTCGCAAGTCAACACCCTTTGCAGCCGCAAAAGTTGGTGAAATTATTGGTGAAAAGGCCCAACAAATGGGAATGAAGGACGCAGAGGTAATTGTTCGTGGTGTCGGCGCTGGTCGAGAATCAGCCCTTCGTGGCTTCTCGGGAAAGGGAATCGGCATTTCGAAAATTACTGACATGACTCCTGTACCGTTTAATGGTCCGCGTGCTAAAAAAGCGCGCCGCGTATAGTCAATAGCGTATGAAAATAGGTCCAAAATTCAAAATCGCCAAGCGTCTTGGCGCACCAATCTTCGAAAAGACCCAAGGTCCGAAGTTTGAACTCTCAGTCGCACGTACAAGTAATAAACGAACAAACAAGCGTCCTGGTCAAGCCAGCGATTACAAAAAGCAACTGATTGAGAAGCAGAAAATGCGCTTCTCATATGGCATTACCGAAAAGCAGCTTCGCCGTTATGTAGACGAAGCAATTGCTAAAGAAGGTCACCAACCAGTAACTCTTTTGATGGATCGCCTTGAGACTCGTCTTGATAATGTTGTATATCGTCTTGGCTTGGCCAAAACCCGTCGCTTTGCTCGTCAAATGGTCTCACACGGTCATGTGATAGTAAATGGTAAAAGACTCAACGTGCCCTCACACAAGGTAAGAGTGGGCGATATTATCACTGTCCGTGACGGTAGTCGACAGAGCGTAATGTACACTAACCTAGCTGAGACTCACGAAGCAGTCAGTGTGCCAAGTTGGCTTTCCTTTGATGCTAAAAAGCTCGAAGGTACGGTCAAAGGAGCCCCCCAGTACAATCCGGCGGAAATGCTTTTTGACGGAGAACAAGTGATGGAATTCTACAGTCGATAGTCACTTGAGGTTTATAAAATTAGTTCATCAAAATAACTATATGTTGGAAACAAACGTAACACTCCCATCAAAGCCTCGAGTAGTATCGGAAGCAGAAAATCGCGGTACTTTTGAGATCGACGGTCTTTACCCTGGCTACGGACACACCCTTGGTAACTCACTTCGACGTATCATCCTTTCTTCTCTTCCAGGAGCCGCCATCACTCAAGTCAAAATCGATGGTGTTGAGCATGAATTTTCAGCGCTCGATGGCGTAAAAGAAGATGTCATCATGATTCTTCTCAACCTTCGTCGTATCCGCCTGGCACTTCACGGCGACGAGCCAGTTACTATTACTCTCAAGAAAAGCGGTATCGGTGTAATAACCGCAGCCGATATCACTGTCCCGTCACAAGTAGAAATCCTAAACGGAGATCAGCCGATTTGTGAAATCACAAACAAGAGCACTAAGCTTGAAATGGAAATGCGCATCGAGAAAGGTCTCGGTTACATCCCTAGGGAAGTACACATGAAGGACAAAATGGAAATTGGTGCCATCGCTATGGATGCGGTATTCACTCCTATCCGCCGCGCCAACTATGAAGTAGAGAATATGCGGGTCGGAGACCGAACTGACTACAACCGCCTACGTATTACACTTGAAACCGATGGTACTTACTCAGCCCGCGAAGCATTAGAGAAGTCCATTGAAATCATGATTCACCAACTTAAGGCTGTTATAGGCTTCCAAGAGGAACATGCTCACACTCAAACTGCAGCGGAAGCAGTCCCAGTAGTAGAAGTGAAGAGAGAAGAACCAGATCAAGAGGTACTTAAGACCAGAATCGAAACACTCGATCTCACCAGTCGTACTCTACAAGCTCTAGAAGCAGCTTCAATCCGTACTGTTGGAGGACTTGTGCGAAAGAAAAAAGATGATATTCTTGCGCTCGACGGCATTGGTCCAAAGGGACTTGAGGAAATCATCGATATGCTTACTGGCTACAACCTCCGCCTCGAACAATAATCAGTATGAGACACGCAAATAAAAACCGAACCCTAAGCCGCCCTAGAAGTCAACGCACTGCTTTGATTCGTGGTTTAGCTGTGTCGTTAATACGTGATGGCCAGATTAAGACTACTTTTGCTAAAGCCAAAGAACTTCAACCTCGGATTGAACGTCTTGTCACTCATGCTAAAGCAGATACAGTAGCTAGCCGACGTCTAGTGGCTTCACGCCTTGGTGAACCGCAAGATATTACAATCAAAAAACTTTTTACCGATATCGCACCAAAAATGAAGGAACGAAACGGTGGATACACGAGGATTGTAAAACTTGGACGCACCTCACCTGGTAGAGAGGAAGCGATAATCTCATTCGTTGAGTAATATCACTATTTATGGAAACAACAACAAAAGTACACATAATTGACGCAACCGGTAAGCGTCTTGGAAAAGTCGCCACAGAGGCAGCGGCAGTTTTGCTTGGAAAAAACAATCCACTTTACGCTCGCCATATCATGGAAGACGTTCGGGTTGAAATCACGAACGCCAGCAAGTTGGACATCTCGGAGAAAAAGGGAACTGAGATTTACCAGTCATACTCAGGTTGGCCAGGCGGAC
>JBBTYP010000017.1:0-19073 GCA_038061715.1 Patescibacteria group bacterium | reverse complement strand
GATTTGAGTTTTGTGGTATGCGCAATCACGAGTATTATTTCTCGCAATTTGAAGGTGGGCCGCAGCCGCTTGGAGACGGGCCGCTCAAAGATATGATTGAAACACAGTGGGACAGCTTCGACACATGGCTAGATGCTTTTATGCAAATCGCCAAGGCGCGCGGGATTGGTTGGGCGATGCTCTACTACGACGGAAAAACCAACCAGCTCGTCCAGACCTGGGTGGATGAACAGCATATTGGCCAACTAGTCGACGTTGATATTATTCTGGCGCTTGATATGTGGGAACATTCATATTTAATTGATTACGCTTCACCAGATAAGAGTAAATACGTTGATGCCTTCTTTAAAGCTCTCAACTGGGAAGTGGTAGCGAAGCGGTTAACTTAGAAAAACTAGCGATTAATCGCTAGTTTAGCGGAAGAATAGAGGTAAGGTGTCTGTGGTCGGAGCGTTTTTTGCGTCGAGTTTTTTCTCTTCTTCCTCTTCGATTATCCAGTCGTCAACCCTACTAACTGATCTCATAGAGTCGGTGCTCCACCGCCAAAGACCAAAGCCAATCGAGGTATACATGACCAATATCCAGATTGGCGAAAATGGTGGTACTTTAACTGAAGCAAGTGGTAGGGAGGAAAAGAAGGTCGCCATATCGATAATATAAGAAAGGCCAAGATGAGCGAGCAGAGAAAATGGTAGCGCCAAACTGGTAGAAAACAAACCGATTGCCCCAGCCATAAAAGTGACTAGCATAGAAAATGGGACTAGCGGCAGCACCAGCACATTAACAATAATCGCCACTAGTGAAACTTCTCCGATGTGATAAAGCAGTAGAGGTAAGACTGCAATTTGGGTAGCGATAGTGGCAATCAAATATTCTCTAGCACCAAATTTGGTAAAACCGTCACTAATAAAACTCTCAAATCTTGGGGCTATTAAAACTAGACCAAGAGTGGCCATAAAAGAAAATTGGAAACCAATGTCGTAAATGAGCAAATAGGGATTAATAAAGACCATTAGGCTTCCAGCAAATAGCAAAGTTCGCATTAGATTGTTGGTGCGACCAAAAAACTGCGCTGTTAGGAGCAAGCTGGCCATAATACTTGCCCGTACCACGGTAGCCGAAAGTCCAACTAAAAGGGCAAAGCCAGCAATTGCCAGTAACGCAACGATAATTCGCGGACGTTTGGGCAAAAGGAACGAAAGGAGGGTGAGGATGAAAGAAACTATCAACATTACGTTGTGTCCCGACAGAACTACAATATGGATAATACCGCTGGTCCGAAATGCAGCTTCTAAGTCCTCCCCGAGAGCCTGTTTGACTCCAAGTAACAAACCCTCCCCCAAGCCAGCTTGTGGTTCAGTTAAGACTGTCTCGATGGAGCCCATAAGAAGCTGCTTAATGTTAAGTAAATGAGTCACAATGGGATTGCCGTTGTCCTCACTCAAGATTTCAATATCAGCGAAAGAAATCTGATACTCTACCTGGCGAACCAGTAGATACGCTGGATAGTTGAAACTACGACCCAGTTCAGTGTCAAAAACTTCTGGGACTTTAATAGTGCCTTTAACAGCTACGATATCGCCATAGGCTATATTTGCGTATTTGTCCGTACTAACTAGTACGATCGTGTCTTCGGTTTTTATATACAGTTGAGTAGTCTGTTCCCTCACGTCTGGCTCCTTTATCACCTCACCAGAAAAAGCTACTTCTTGTCCTACGTATGACGAAAAGACCGAGTGTCCAAATTGCCAAGAGGTAACTTCAAAGCGAAGCATTCCGAGGGCACAAATTATGGTGGCGATACTGATGGTGATGATGTGGGTGGCAGACGGAGCTTCACTCCAACGGGTAGCCACCACCATTAGTCCAAACGCCACGAGGCACAACCAGACTATAGTTGGCAGACTCACAAAAAACAAAGTCGCTAAGGCAACACCAAGCAGGAAGGAAATGATTACGATGTGAAATCTATAAGCCAACACTCCCGCCAGTATAGTATGAAAAAGCCACGTGATAACGTGACTTACAAAGAACAATGTTTTTGGTTGGACTGACCGGGAGTGCGTACTCCCGGTCAAACCGTTGCGACCTACGCTATTGCGAGCGAGGGTTCAGACTGAACTGAAGCAGCAGACAGTTCCGCTTCTAGTTCAGACATCCGGCGCTTATACGACGCTCGACTGTTCTTCATTCCTTGAAGCTCCATCGAGTTGCCCAGGCCCTGTCGGCGATGAAGCCGATCAACTTGTGCGTTCAGCTTGCTGTGTGCTTCGCGCACACGAGCCAGCTCGCTCTTTATGGCAACCGCAGAACGATCAGAACGATGGTTTGACATAGAATCCCCTCAAAAACCCCGACCGTCATTATGACCAGCCGGAGCAAAATACTACTATAGAATCTATTATGGTCAAGGGGATAACCAATTACGCGTCGAGGGCCTCGTTTACTAGTCGGTCGGCCTCTTTGTTAAACTCTCGCCTAACGTGGGTTAAGGTCAGGTTAGGGAATGATGAGACCCGTAAATTGTGTATTAGGATAAAGTGCGGTACTAAACCAGGTTCCTTTATCTGATACTCACCATTCAGTTGTTTCTTCACAAGTTCACTGTCGAGCTTTATCTCGAAATGCAGTTCTTTGGTTTTTTTGCCAAACTGTTCTTTGGCGGCTTCAAGTCCCCGCACCACCGCATAGTATTCAGCGAAGTTGTTAGTGGCGTTGCCGATCGCTTCTGAAACTTCACGGACCACTTTTCCTTTGGCGTCGACAATCTGTGCCCCGATTGCGGCTGGTCCCGGATTCCCGCGCGAGCCGCCGTCAGTAAAGATAGTGATAATTTCCATAAGTAGAAGATTAGCAGAAAAAAGCCCTGATTGCATCCTCAAAAAGGCAGACGAGGCTTTTAAATAAGATCCACTACCCGTAATCGAATTTGTTGCCGGCCCATGAAAAAAGATTGTTCGACATGAGCAATTAAGGTAAAGCTGGCCTGTTCCTCCGGATTTTTTTGGAAGTTGGAAGGAATTGCAAAGAAAGCAATGGCTTCGAGTTGTCCATTGTTTGTTTCAAACAAAAGCTTGAGATGTTCATGAGCTTTGCCAAACTGTTCTACTTTTCGCGGTGTCACATTTTTAAAAGCAAATAGTGGTTTCTTATTACCAGTGCCATATGGAGCCAGAAGAGCCAAGTCACTGATAAGTGAGTTTGTTACTGCCTCAAGAGTCAACACCTCGTCAATTAATTCTTCGCTTGTCATCAAAGCTTTACTCCCTAATTTTACGTACGTTTCATTCAATTTTTCACCGAGCGAAAAAATAGATTCGTCTTTAATTGAGAAACCGCCAGAAAAATGATGCCCTCCATGTTCAATAAATATTTCCGGGACAGCGTTCATTAAGGTCACCATACTAGTTTCTCCACCTGACCGACATGAACCTTTGAAAACACCGTTACCATCCTTACCCCAGAGAAAAACGGGCCGAAGGTACTCTTCGGCTAGCTTGTTGGCCGTCAAACCAACTAAAGCTGGCCGCCACGCAGGGTTACCCATGACCAGAACAGCGGGCATTTCTTCCAAATGCTCTAGTCTTTTATTAATTTCTTTAGTCATCATGGCCACGGCAGTTTTGCGTTCTTGATTTAGTTTTTCGAGGGTGTCGACACAGACTCCAGCTTCTACCGCATCGGTGGCGGTCAACATTTTAAAAGCGATTTCTGGACTGTCCATGCGTGACGCTGCATTGATACGAGGCCCAATAGTGAAGCCGATATCTTCTTCGGTTAGGTAACGTTGATCGACTCGATTTTTTTGTAATAGTTTTTGCAAACCAGGCCGCCTGGATTTACGCAGTACTTGTAGTCCGTAGCGAGCCAAGACACGATTTTCACCAACTAGCGGAACCATGTCTGCAATGGTGGCGATCCCCACCATGTCGAGCCACCACTTTTCATAACCAGGCGAAAGTTGGTGGACTGTATTTTTGAGTAAAGCTTGCACCAGTTTAAAGACCACCGCTGCTCCACAAAGCTCAGTAAATGGATACTCTCCAAGCTTAGGGTTAACTATCGCGTACGCCTCTGGCAAGACTTCTGGTGGCTCATGATGGTCAGTTACGATAACATCGATCATTTTTTCCTTAGCGTAAGCAATAGCTTCAACATCCGAAGTGCCGCAGTCGATCGTAACTATCAAGGTGACACCTTGATAATTTAGTTTGTCGATTGCGCCGATACTGAGCCCGAAACCTTCGTAGTGTCGGTGCGGTATGTAATTTTGAAATTGTTCGTACCCGATGGCTTTGAAATAGTCATGCAAGACTACCGCCCCAGGAATTCCATCGCAGTCATAATCACTAAAAATAGCAATCTGCTCATTTCTTTCCATGGCAGTCTTTATACGTTCTACTGCTAGTCCCATATCATGCAGGAGCATTGGGTCGTGAAGCTGAGTTTCGTAATCTGGGTCCAGGAAAGCAGCGGCCTCTTCAACGCCGCGTAGGTGTAGAAGGCGATTCACTAAGGGCGAATGACTGGGGGCCAGGGTTGGAACCTTTGAATCAAGGAAACGGTAGGTGACCATAGTGGTATGTATGGTAACATTCTTGCTGTATGTCGACTATTTTTTCAAAAATTATTGCTGGTGAAATTCCTGGCTTCTTTGTTTATCAAGATGAAGTATGTGTTGTTATTATGGACAAATACCCTGCCGTGACTGGGCAGTCGATGGTTATTTTAAGGAGGGAAACTCCATATATTTTTGACCTGACCGACGCCGAGTACGCACATATTTTTTCTGTAGCCAAGCGGGTCGCCAAAGCTTCCGACCAAGTCTTAGCAACAAAACGCAGTTGTCTAGTGGTAGAGGGGTTTGAAGTGCCACATGTTCATATAAAAATCTATCCCATGCCAGACACTGCCACCAATCTCGGCAACGTTATGTGTGAACGGGTAAAAGCCCACGATGAAGACCTAGCAGATTACGCTAAAAAAATTGGTGCCTTGTTGAGCAATTAAATGAAGTGCGCGGCAAAAATCTTGCTCTCACCCTCACCATCTATCTAGTTCAAGAGATCTAGCACTGAGGTGCTACCGTGCTCAAGATAGGTAAGCATAGCGCCGCCGCCGATAGAGACAAAGCCGATTTTGTCGTTGAGTCCCAATTCTTCGATAGCGGCGACAGTATCTCCGCCGCCGACTACTGAAAAAGCTTCTGCGCTAGCCAGGTTACGCATAGTCTCTTCGGTACTAGCTTTAAAACCAGCTTCATAGTTTCCAAACGGTCCGTTCCAGAGAATTGTTTTAGCCTCTCTAATATATTCGGCTAGCATAGCGACCGTCGCTGGGCCGCAATCAAAAATCTTCTCATCAGAGACTACCTGATCTGGTGCACAAGTGCGGACACCTTGCGGACCTTCCACTACGACATCGAGTGGCAAAAGTAATTTTTTACTTGTCAGAAATGCCGCCTCAGAGATCGTCACGTCCGACACTAGTGACTGTCCTACTTCAAATCCTTTGGTTTTAAAGACATCGTTGGCTAGTGCACCGCCGATAAATACAAAATCGTATAGGTTCAGGTATTTTTCGACTAAGGGCATTTTAGTTTCGAACTTGGCACCACCAAGCATGAAGAGTGATGGATGTTTTGGCACCATTACCTTTTGTAACTCTGTCACTTCTTGCATTAAATTTAGCCCAGCGTAGGTAGGTAACAACGTGGCCAGAGCATGCAGCGAGGCGTGTTCCCGATGAGCTTCAGCAAAAGCGTCGTTCACATAAATATCCCCAAACTGAGCCATATGCTTAGCAAATTCAATATCGTCCTCTTCCTCTCGACTGTCAGCTCTTAAGTTTTCTGCCATTAAAAAACTGCCTTCCGAGATAAGTGCCGCTCGCGTTTTAAACTCATCGCTCGTAACAAACCCACCCCAGTGGATCGGAAAGACTTTCTCTAAGGCTAAAAAAATCGGCCTGAGAGTTTCTTCTGGCTTACGACCAATATGGCTGAGGATAACCGTCTTCGCACCTTGTTCGTGCAGATAACGCAAAGTGGACAAAGCTCGTTTGAGACGAAAAGCATTTCTAATTTCACCGTTGTCAGCAATGGGAATATTTAAAGAGACTCGAATAATAACTCGTTTCCCGCGCAAGTCTGTCAGTTCAGTAATTTTCTTCATGTTAGAGTTTGGTGGCGTTAATTATCTGTATAAAATCATCGGCTTTAAGACTGGCCCCCCCAGGCAAAAAACCGTCCATTCCACCCTCACGGTGTAGCTCCGCTGCATTATCCTTATTTACCGATCCTCCGTATATCAAAGTCACCTTCGCCGCCGTTGACCGGTCGTAGAGTTTAGTCAGAGTTGATAAGAGAAAGAGCTGCATTTCTTTCACATCGGCGGCGGTAGCGGCCTTACCAGTACCGATGGCCCAGATTGGTTCATAAGCAATTACCACTTTCTTTACTTGTGCTGCTGGTAGTACCGCGGTGATGGCCTTTACTTGCTTTTCTATCTGTGAAAAGAAGTTGCCTTGGGTATCGCGTTCTTTCTCACCAATACAAACTACTGGTGTGAGGTTGTGTTTTAAAGCAATTTGGATTTTCTTTTGTACTACTTCGTCGTTTTCTCCCATCGCTCTGCGTTCGGAATGACCAATAATCACGTACGTCACCCGCATATCGCGTAGTTGGGCTGCCGATACTTCTCCCGTGAAAGGTCCCATCGGCTCAACCGAGACATTTTGGGCGGCCAGGAAAATTGGTTTTTGACCAATTCTCTTAGCCACCTCTGCGATATGCAAAAACGACGGTGCAACCGCCACGGTAACCCCATCATTTTTTTTAAACTTTTTTGCTACAGCAGTAGCTAGTGTTCCAGCGTCTTTAAGGGTGTTCGGGTTAAGCTTCCAATTTCCTATGACTACGGCGGTTTTTTTCATATGCCGTAATGGTAGCATATGAAATTTGTTAATTATTCGCTCTCGCGCCACTCCACAAATTGGTAGACATCCGAGGTATTTGGCACCAGTGGAGGTGGGTTGTCGACTAAGTTACGGTCGTAACTACTGTAGCGATTGTGGAAACCTGATTGAAAAGTACTACCACTCACCCACTGCGTTCCTACCCGTCCGTTTGAAACGATAGTTCCATTTGCGGTCAGTGAATTACGCTCATAATATGGTCGAAAATCGAGCGGACCGGACGGATTTGGCAGATTACTATATTCATAGTCATTACGACCAAAGCGACCAGTCTGAGCCACATAAATTCCGTTAATAAACATGTCATTTGGTACATCGACGCCAAGAAGAACGTTGTTCTCAGCAATAGCCAACAGACCATCTTCCTCTGGGTCACTATAGGTAATATTGCCTTGAAGAATAATCGATGGATTAGCCCCAGTACTATCGGTTCCAGCCGCCGCCAGGGTGACCTTTTCATCTAACACCCCTTGGAGCCAAACCTTATCGGCCACATAAATAATTGGGCAGCTGGGATTGATTGCATATGTTCCATAGTTGGTGTCAGTCTGAATAATATTCCGTTCGGTGTGATTTCCCTGCTCGGTTGAGTAGGCGGAATAGGAACGAACTGCCGTTACTGTCCTTGCGGTAAAGGTCCCATTGCCGTTAAAGGTTATTCGGTAACCATGTGTACCGGAAGAAGGAATATAAGTCCCGCCTTGATTTTGGGCCCGGTCAAGGATGTTATTAAGATCAATACTTATATCAGTAAAATTAATCGGTGGTGACGGAAAAGAAAATAATAGTTGATTTGCGTTAGCGGTGGTGGTAAAGACACCATCACGAGTACCAGACGGTGAACAACCAAAACTGGAAGTGCAAGTCCAGGACAACAAACCACTGGTAACAGTCGACTGATTAGTTCCATCCATACGGATACCTTGATTGGAATGATAGGGACCAATGAAGTTTTGGGTTGCTCCTGCCCAAACACTAGAGTTGATTATGTAGGCGTACTCAGCTACTGTTGGCTGCGTGTAACGGGCTGATATTGTTCTGTTCAGAGCCGGATTCTCATAAGTATGACCAGTTGAGGTTACTTCTAATGAAGTCACGTCTCCACAATAAGAACTACTGGCCACAGTTAGAGAAAATTCTCCGATTGGACCTTGCTCTGGGTCAGAGTACACATGAGTATAAGGCCCTGGCAAGCCAGTACCGTTGGTTGAGTCGTTTGGATAATGTGCGAGATACCAACGATAGTAGTTGAGCCCCGCTTCGGCAATTTCAGAAGCTCTTTCAAGTTGGTAACGGTGCTCGGCACTTTTGTGTTGCGATATAAGATATCCTAAGAAGGAGGTCAATATCACCAGAAAGACCCCAGAAAAAACTAGCACTAGCACTAGGAGATATCCACTTTGAACTGAGTTACGATTTATCATAAATTGTCTTTTAAGTTACGTGGGGCAATACTGGTTCTGAGTAAAAATTCTCCAGGAGCTTGAATTGGGTTCACGTTAACAATAATTTGCACTCGTATATAACGCACATCGGTGAGTAGGTCCGAGGCAAAAAGTTGATTCCCTCCGCTGTCAAAATAGGAGAAAGTTGAAGTTGCTTCCAGGTTGTTTTGCACATATTCAGAAATGATAATTTCCTCATCTGGTGTTGGGTTGTAGGTCGGGGGCGAACCAGTGGCGTTATACATCCGTTTATAAAAGGTCGTACTCGACAATTCGTACTCCACGTACTCAACACTGTTATCGTAATCGATGTCGCTGTAAAAACCCAACAAGTGATCGTTTTTAATAACAATAGGGAAACTACCGTCTTCCGCGTATGTCATTTCCCTAAGGTCTCTGGTTAGACGAGTCAGTGAACGTCTCGCGTTATCTACTTCTGTAGTTTGCGCTAGGGCGTAAGCATTGTAGGAGTAGAAGTAATATACCGCGGAAAAAATCATCGTTACCAAGATTGTCATCAAAGCAATGGTGACTAACATTTCTACCAAAGTCATCCCTCGTTGTAATCGTAGATACTGCATACATTATTGTGGCAACAGCGTTATAGCCAAATCCATGTTACCGCTGATCGAGACCGCGCTGATGGTCTGTGTCACAAACCCTGCTTTTTGAACCATGACATCATAGTCTGATTCCGCAACAACTCCAGAGTGAATGAACACTTGACCACAGAGGTTGGTACTTTCACTTTCACTAAAACCACTTCGACTTAAAGTAACTGTGGCACCCGGGACTGGTTCTCCTGTCTGTGACACTATCGTGGTTCTAAGTGAGTAAGGGACACTCCCTCGTAACACTAAGATCAAAGTACTGTCTACTCCGGCTCGATGAGTCAAAGGGACAGCTGGACAAGCGGTACTCACAACCAGTCCGGTCGGAGGTGTAAGGGAGTAGGAGTCGAACTCCACATCGGAAAAACTCAAGGCGCCACTTCCGTCGCTGGTACCGCTAAGAGTAGTTTTATATATTGGATTTGCTAGTAAGTCAGTACCGATAACTTTGCTCCCCTTTAGGGTAAGTGCTGCCCCAGATCTAACTGCCGCTGACTCGCGATAATATACTGTTACTTCGTCAAGACTAGGAGAGACACTGGTATTACTTGTAGTCAAACTAAGATGCACGGTTATATTAGGATATGTCAGAGGATCAAGTGCCGAGATATCGATATATGAACCAGTGAAACCAGTACTGTTACCGCTTAAATCACTGTCTGGAATTAATGAAAAAGTTGAACTCGCCATAATCCCAACTTGGACTCGATACTCTGTTCCGCCGGGAACTGTCGCTGCTACTGTAATAGCTCCCCACTCTGCCAGCGGTGTCGGTGACATAACATTAAGACTGGCTTGCCCGGCAGCTACGTATGAACCGGTGTTTTGTTGTAGCCAAAGACTGCCACCTGTGATTTCGATCCCACTACTAGTGGCCACGCCCCCCGCGCCAGAAAAATCCTCAACTATGTCAGTGTCAGTTATGGCGCTATAGGTGGTGATGTCGATATCGCTCAGTTCCCCGATTTGAAAAGTGACTGTAGAAATGTCTGCTTCTAAAACTGAAAACGGTGCCGTTGTTGGATTCGGGTTTGAGGTGGTGGCTTGATAGGTTTGATCTGTCGAATACCCCGGTGCCGTCACTATTACTTCGTAATTACTACCGGCCGGTGCCCCGGAGAATAGGGCCGCACCGCTACTGTCGGTGCTCTTGGTGACATCGATTGTAGTGGTGGTGGTGTTATTAATTAATTGTACAAACGCTCCAGGCAGAGGTAACGCGTCAGCATCAAGCACGTTGACGCGGACCGTCCCGCCTCCATCAGTTGTTTCGATTGATCGAGGAACGATATTGCTTGTAAGGAAAATACTCTTTGTATTATTTTTTAGTGTCCAGCTAATTTCTATCTTCACGCGTTTATAATCAGCGGGAATACCGTTGCTATCAGTGGTGGTAGCAGTCAGGAGACCGTCGGCGGGATCATCAACATACTCCACCAAGACCCTTTCGTTAAAGACGATATTATTTAAAGTAATTGAACTATTTTGTGGAATTGTCCCAGCCGGAATTCCAGCAATTGTACCGACCTCACTATAGGGCAGCGACCGAAAATACTCCATACGATCGTTGGCAAGAGTCACGGCGCTGGTTTTGGCTTTGGCATGTGCCAGTAGTTCAAAAGTGTAGGTAAATGTACCAAACAAGCCAGCAAAAATGGTCACTCCAACGGCCGTTACAATTAAGACCTCTATGAATGAAAATCCTTTATGCTTAGTACTAATACTTTTCATATTTAAATACTTTCACCAATCGAGTAAATTGGTGCGATTAACGCCAAAGCAAAGAATCCCACTCCACCACCGATGAACACCATCAAAAGCGGTTCAATGATGGTCGAAAGATCTTTGGTTTTTCTCTCCACCTCAGCTTCATAATAACCAGCTAGTTCGTTAAGCATTCCGGCAATCTGTCCTGTTTCTTCACCCACCAAGATCATCTCCCCGACCAGAATTGGATAAAGATCATTTCTCTCAATAAATACTTCTGACAGGGCAGTCCCCTTTTCTACCCGGTTGCGAGCTTCTCGCAAGATTTTCTTATAAAAAACATTCTGAACGACTTCCTCAGTAATCTCAATCGACTGCATCACATCGACCCCAGAATTAAGCAAGGAAGAGAGGGTGCGAGCGGTGCGGGCAGCGTTAGTCTCTTTGGCCATGTTTCCAATAACTGGCAACTTTGGAATCAACCACGAAGTAGTGATTTTCCCCCATTTAGTGCTAAGGAAGTAAAAGAAACCACCGACCACAAAGACAATCCCTCCTAGGGCCAAGGCGGTGTAGTTAACCATGAAGTCACTGGTAGCAATCAAAAATTTGGTCGTGGCAGGCAATTCTTGTCCCACCCCCTTAAATACAGCGGTGATTTTTGGCATAACATAAATCATCATGAGAATCCCAATGATAATCATCACGAGAATCACGATTGATGGGTACATCATGGCGCCTTTGATTTTTTTCTTAAGATTACTCGAACGCTCCATTTGCATGGCTAGAACTTTGAGTGATTCCGCCAGCGTACCACTTTCCTCGCCCGCTCGTACCATTGCCACAAAAAGGTCATCAAATACACTGGGGTGCTCCTTAAGAGCTTCAAAAAATTGACCGCCAGCATTGATTCTTTCAATGACTTTCTTGACCACGCCTTTAAGGCGCGGGTTCCTACTTTGGCGTTCAATCACCGACAAAGCTCGTGAGACTGTCAGCCCAGCCGTAAGCATTGAACCCAGGTTTCTGGTAATCATCACCAATTCGTCCTGCTTTACCCGACTAAGATAATAGTTAATTTTTTCAACATTAAAATATTTCTTAAGGTTAAATTGAGAACTACTTTCAATACTGGCAACAGTGTGCCCCTGTTCTCTAGCAATAGCATAAACATCAAACCGGTCAGACGCGGTAACCGAGTTTGTAACCTTCTTTCCTTCTTTATCTTCACCGATGTATGTAAAAACTGGCATATGTCAGACAACTGGCTATCTATTCATTTATAACACGTAGCACTTCTTCAATCGTTGTGTAGCCTTGAGCAGCTTTGAAAATGCCGTCTTCAATCATTGTAAGCATGCCTTCCTTACGCGCTTGAACTTGTACCTCGTCGCCAGTCTTTTCGGACATCACCATGTCTTTGATAGTAGGTGACATTTCCAGGACTTCGTGAATTCCCATCCGACCTTGGTAACCGTCTTCTGTTGTACCGTTTTCATTCGGACGATAAAACGGTATGTCATTCCAACCAGCATCCTCTTTTACGATTTTTTCTTCTCTCAATGCGTTTAAAACCAAGTCGAGATCAACTTTTTTAGCTAGTTCTTCGCGTTCAGCTTTGGTTAGTGTATAAGGCAATTTATCGTCACATAATTTTCTTACCAGCCGCTGCCCGATAGCCACTCTTAGCGTGGACACTAGTAGGAAAGATTCCGCCCCCATATCAATCAATCGGGCCACGGTACCTGCCGCTGAGTTGGTGTGTAGAGTAGCTAGTACCAAGTGACCAGTAAGCGCGGCGTTGATCGCCAGACTGGCTGTTTCTTCATCTCGAATTTCTCCCACCATAATAATATCTGGGTCTTGACGCATCAGTGAGCGCAGTCCCGCCGCAAAAGTAAAGCCTATTTCTGGTTTTACTTGCGATTGATTGACCCGTGCCATTTGGTATTCGATTGGATCTTCGATGGTAGATATATTTACTTCTGGAGTATTTAGAAGGTCAAGAATAGTGTAGAGAGTGGTTGACTTTCCAGATCCAGTCGGACCAGTGACTAAAATAATTCCTGTCGTTGCCCTAGTGGCGCGATGAATACGATCGAGTGTGCTGCCATGAAAGCCAATTCCTTCAAGCGAAAATCCACTGCGGTTTTCTCGCAAAAGACGCATCACAATTTTTTCTCCAAAAAAAATCGGTAACATCGAAACACGAAAAGCCACTTTTTGTCCGTCCATCTCCATTTTGAAACGACCGTCCTGGGGCAAGCGCTTTTGGTCAAGCTTGAGATTCGATAACACCTTAATACGGGCAGCAATACTGCCACCAGCCATTTTTGGTAATTTCATGGCGTCATGAAGAATGCCGTCAACCCGATAGCGAACCATGACTTCTTCCTCCAACGGCTCAATATGGATATCCGATGCACCTTGAATAATGGCATGACGAAGCAACGTGTCGACAATCCGCACTACTGGCAAATCTTCGGCTGCTTTTTTTAGATCACTTTCACTCAACTCTTCACCATTTTCTTCCGCCAACACTTTCAGCTTCGAGGCGTCTTGCATGATGAGATCTCCAAATTCATCTTTAAGATTTTTTTGATACTGCCTAAGAGCCGAACGCATTGATTCGGTATCGGTCAAGCGGGGTTGAATCCGTAAGCCGACCTTCTTTTTAATAAAATCAATCGCTGGTAGGTCGGCCGTGTCGAGCATGGCCACCTCAAGCGAATCTTCGTTTTTCTTGTACGCAATAATATTGTGATTACGCGCTACTGGTTCGGGTATCAGAGTTAGTATCTGGAAGTCAATTTTTTCATCCTTGAGTGAAACGAACGGGATCCCCAGGACATAGGATTCAACCCGCCGCATATCATCTTCGGTCATATGTCCATGTGCAATTAGCGCCTCAGCTAGAGTACGCTTGTCTTCTTTAGCAATTTTCTCAGCCGCAGCAATATCCGTCTTAGTGATAAGACCAGCGTCTAAAATAAATCGCTTGAGTTGTTCGTCTTGAATTCGCACAGGAACCACAATGAACTAATAAACCTCCTTGGTTATGCTTTGATTATATCATCGACTGCTTACATATATATGTGGATGTAAGGAGGATAATTAATGGGTGCACATTTGTGATTACCCTTCCGTCGATTTTGACAATCTCTGTATATCTAGTACACTACTGTTAATTCTGATTTTGACTGCTCGGCTGAAAGCCGAGCAGTCTTTGTTACAGGGTTTGGAAAGCCAGAAAATTTTGTTTAGAAAATACCGTTAATTTATTAATATATGTTTGACTTAAAAGTAATCAACGCCGTCTTAGGCGAAATGGAAGAGGAACGCGGTATCCCCCGTGAACGCATGATCGATGCGATTGAACAATCACTAGCAACTGCGTACAAAAAGGAATTTGGCAAGCGAGGCCAGATTATTACCTGTAAATTTGATCTTGACTCAGGTACGACTGTCTTCAACCAGGTGAAAATTGTGGTGGACGAAAGTATGCTGAAGCCAGAGCTTCAAGACGGCGAAGAAGAATTGGAGGAAGAGGAAACTGACGAAGAAGGTGAAAAGAAGGTCCGGTTTGATGAGGAGAAGCATATTATGCTCACTACAGCCAAAATGATTAAGCGCGACACCCAAATTGGTGATGAGCTTACCTTTCCTCTTGAATCAAAAGATGACTTCGGCCGCATCGCTGCCCAAACCGCTAAGCAGGTTATTATGCAAAAGATCCGTGAAGCCGAAAAAGATTCCGCTCTGTCTGAATTTGGTCAGAAGGCCGGCGATATCGTAGTTGGATTTGCTCAGCGTTTTGAGCGTGGCAACCTTTATGTCGATCTTGGCCGCGTGACGGCTATCATGCCGTATGAGGAACAAATTCCTGGTGAACGTTTCAAACCAGGAGAACGGATTCGAGCTCTCCTGCTAGCGGTCGAAGAAACACCTCGTGGTATTTTCCTTAAACTCTCTCGCTCACATCCTGACTTTCTCGTCCACCTCTTTGCGGTGGAAGCACCTGAACTCCAATCAGGCACCGTCGAAGTCAAAGCAATTGCTCGCGAAGCGGGCGGTCGCTCTAAGATTGCTGTCTACGCGCACGACCAACACATCGATCCAGTTGGTTCCTTAGTCGGCCAGCGCGGTGTTCGCGTTTCAACCGTTATGAGTGAACTCGGCGGCGAAAAAATCGACATCATTGAATGGTCAGAAGAACCAATTACTTTCATTGAAGATGCTTTGTCTCCAGCTCAAGTAATGCATATCAAAGTAATCACCGAACCAGATGCCGAAAATCGTGGTCATGTTGAGGTCGAAGTCTCACCCGATCAACAATCTCTAGCTATTGGTCGCGGTGGACAAAACGTCCGTCTCGCTGCCAAGCTTACCGGTTGGAAAATTGATATCATGTCACAAAAGACTGGTGCTGAGCTGGCTGAAGCCGATGCTGATGGGAAGGTGGAGATTATGGCCCCCGATGATTCTGAAATTGGCGAAGATATCGCTGTCCTTGAAAGCGAAGACGCGACTACCACTAAGCCAGATCTAGACGAAGTATTAAATGAAGCCGACGACACCGCCGACCGCGATGTCATAAACGGTGACGAAGGAACCGACGAAGTAGTCACTCCCGAGGAAGCTGAACGAGAGGTGGAGTAACCCCAATAATCAGTCTCATTAGACAACCTAAAACCAGCGGAGCGCCTTTGGCACCCCGCTGGTTTTATAAAAAAGCCCCGCCGCAGGTGTTGCGACGGGGCTGGCCTAGGCCAATTTAGTGGATGAGTTGCTAGGCTGCTCTTTGGCAGCCTTAGCGAATAAATAGGCTTCAATCTTGGTCCACTTGGTGGCCTCTTGACCGAGAACCACCGGTTTTTGCTTTGGCTCTGGCTCCCGGCGGGGTAGCAAAGACCACCCCGTGAGGGTGAGCAGCAGAATCACCAGGCTGAATTTGTACACCGCGGACCCTTCGGTGAACAAAACTAGGCCGAGGCCCAGCGGAACAAAGAGTCCAGCTTGCCACTTCAGAATCTTAGTCATATTACACCTCCACCCAAAATAGTACTACAGTAAAAAATTCTGTCAATAAATCACCTTTCCCAATTCACTTTACTGCGGTAGGATACGGGAACCTAATTTATACATATTATATGAATCTTTTACACGACATCAAAGCTGGCACCGCTGATCAAATGAACGTTATCATTGAAATCCCAAAGTTTTCTAAGAACAAGTATGAGATTGATAAAGAAACCGGGCTTATTGCACTTGATCGCGTGATGCATTCGGCGCAAGACTATCCGTTTGATTATGGCTTTGTGCCCCAGACCTTGTTTGATGATGGTGATGCCCTTGATGTAGTACTGATTACTACTTATCCGCTGGCACCAGGCATCCTCGTGAAGGCTAGGCCAGTCGCTATCATGGAAATGATTGATGGTGGCGATCGCGATGACAAGGTGATTGCCGTGCCAGTTGATGATCCTCGCTTTGAAGACGTACGCGATATCGGAGACCTCAACAAACACTTCATCAAAGAAACCACCCACTTCTTCGAAACCTACAAAAAAGTACAAAAGAAGGAGGTGCAAATTGGTGAATGGAAAGACGCGAGTGCAGCGAAAGCCGCCTTTCTACGTAGTTGCGAAATGTACAACGCCAAGAAGTAGTCACACACCCTTTTCGTCTAACGCTCCGTAGGTTAAAATCTACGGAGCGTTATGCGTTTTTCAACTTGGAACATTTTTATAATTTTTGTTGTCTTACTTAGCTTTACCCAGGTAAGCTTTGCGCAAGACGCCAGTTCGACGGCCAGCTCGAACGAAAGTGGCGGGTTTTTTGAATCAGTATTAGAAAATATTGGTGGAATCAAAGATTCAGTAGCAGAAGCTGTGCCAGCGAGTCAATCGGTACTGACTGTTGTGACTGAAAAGCGCCTCACTAATTTGGCAGCTAATATTAGCAATCGACTTGACGGACTAAGCGCGCGCTTACGACAAATTTCTAGCCGATTGGAGGTCAGGATTAATAAACAAGCTGAGGCTGGCTACAACGTAGATGCTGCACGTGCATCACTGGCTACCGCCAACGAGTTTTTGGCAGCCGCAGCAAATGATTTAAAAAATATCGACCTGGATGTCTACCGTGCCTTTCGTTCCCTTACCCCTAAAGAAGATTGGCGAGAAGTTCGGGCCACCTATATCAAAGCTCGTGATAATATACGGATGGCACACACGGAATTAAAAAATACTGTCAATGCTCTTAAGCTGGCCACACCAGTCGCAGCTGTTGCGACATCAACCGCAACCAGCACTCAATAATATGAACGAACTACCTAACACAAAAGAAAACGAACTGACTCAGCCAGTGCATACTGAGAGTATAGCCAACGGGCCAATTTTAGTGCTTTTGGTTATTCTCCTGCTGGCCATTTTGGGCGGTATGTATCGTTGGTTTGTGCTGCTTGATAACGACGTGCCGGCAATTTCAGCTGGTCTGCGGCCAAGCGCCCTAGAAAATAACGAGCCAGAAAGCACCACGGCCGAGGCTCGCGCCGAAGCGATGGGGGTCGTCAGTAACTCCAACGAAATCCCTGCTATTGAATCAGATATCGACAGTACTGATCTCGATTCGCTAGAAAGTGAACTCGACGCTATCGGAGCCGAGCTTGACGCCGCACTAGAAGAAGACGCTAGCGAACCAGCGGCCGAACCAACCCCAACCGAACCGCCGATTCCTCAGTAAACAGTATCGGCGCGACCCTGTCGCGCCGATATCATCCACCCATTTCCCGCATCCTGCATGCGGGATTCTTTATATAGTGATAGGTGGTTGCACCCCAAGGGTACTTCCAATGCTTCGCAAAGGGGCGCTCTCAAGTATCGGCATATTTAGTCATTAGGAGTTGCATTTTATTCTGACTTCAGTACACTGACGCCACTTATGGAACATAAACACAACGTTAATTTTAAAACTGCCTTTACTATCGAAACTTTACCTGATTCTGAGATTAAGATCTCTGGTGAACTGCCGTATGTTGAGCTCGAGAGTGAACGTACCGCGGCTCTGGTATCACTAGGAAAAAACGTCAAAGTCGACGGTTTCCGCGAAGGACATGTACCGAAAAATGTACTGGAGAAGCGACTCGGGGAAATGACCATTCTGGCTGAAATGGCGCAGCGCGCTATTGCTCATGCCTACCACCACATTCTAGACGAACACGCTATAGAAGCGATTGGCCATCCCAAGATTGAAATCACCAAAATTGCGCCGAGTAATCCGCTTAGCTTCACGGCTACAGTAGCAGTTATTCCTACTTTCAAACTCCCAGACTACAAGCAACTGGCTAAAGAGGTGAACAAAGCTCGACTTAACGACGAACTAACCGACGAAGAAGTTACCGAAAAAATAAATGATATCTTGCGCCAGAAGGCAGCGTATGACCGACTGCAATCTAAAGCTCAAGTGAGTGAAGAAGAGACCATTCAGACGCAAGAGGAGGTTGAAAACAAATTAGTAATTCCAGAGCTCACTGATGAAGTGGCACAAAGTCTCGGACAGCCTGGGCAATTTACTGGAGTGGACGATCTTAAAAACAAACTTCGCGAACACCTTGAAATCGAAAAGAAAAACGAGAATACTGCTAAACATCGGGGCGAACTTACCGACAAGATTGTTGACGCTACCGAAATTATTTTGCCTAAAATATTGATCGAATCGGAAATCAATCAAATGTTCTCTCAAATGCAAGAAGACTTGGATCGAGCCAATCTAAAGATGGACGATTACCTCGCTCATATCAAAAGAACAAAAGAAGACATTACTAAAGAGTGGGAGCCGGCTGCAGAGAAGCGGGCCAAACTCCAATTGGTGCTAAACGAGATAGCGAAAGCTGAAAAACTCACCCCCGACATGAAAAAGGTAGAAGAACAGTCCCAAGTTCTTCTAGACCGCTTTAAAGACGCCGACATAAACCGAGTCCGCGTCTACGTGGCCTCTGTGCTTATAAACGAGGAAGTAATGAAGAAGCTAGAATCACTTTAGAAGGAGTGAGAAGCGGGGGGGGGGGCAACTTCGTTGCCGCCCGCTTTTCTTGACAGTGCTCTTTAAAAAATGCACTCTGTAATAAAGGCTCTTTGAAAGGAGATAGTCATGATCATCGATAATGGTGATTTTCATGCGTCGGCCTTCATTTTGGGGCCAGACAACAGTACTGTCCTTATCCGTGAAGGTCGGCGACCTAAAGCCCTCTGGAAATTTCCTGGTGGAAAAAGGAAGCTGACCAAGCCCTTTGGGAAGAAACTCAGGAACGAGACCCCACTAGAAACGCTGATTC
>JBBTYP010000016.1:0-32239 GCA_038061715.1 Patescibacteria group bacterium | reverse complement strand
AGTAGAACTACCAGACCTAATAGAGCCACAGCGCGAATCATTTAAATGGTTTGTTGAGACTGCCCTCAAGGACGTCTTTAAAGAATTTTCACCGATCAGTGATTACTCTGACAAGAAATTTGAGCTTCAATTTAAGAAGTATGAATTGTCTGAGCCAAAGTATTCGCCAGAGTTTGCGAAGGAAAACAAGCGCACTTACGAAGCGTCACTGCGCGCTACAGTGGTTCTCAAAAACAAGACTTTCGATTCTTCTAAGGAGCAGGAAATCTTCATGGCGGATATCCCGGTGATGACCACCAACGGAACTTTCATCATTAATGGTGTTGAGCGTGTGATTGTGCCGCAGCTCGCACGTAGTTACGGTATCTTTTTTACTGCCTCCGAATCAAAAGGCAAGACATTGTTCGGAGCTAAGATTATCCCAGCTCGGGGAGCGTGGGTAGAAATCGAATCAGAGGCTGACGGTGTCATTTACGTTAAAATTGATCGCAAGAAGAAATTCCCTATTTCTTCACTACTTCGTGTCCTTGGTGTCGAGAAAGAAGTTGACATGATCAAACTCATGAAGGATGTTCCTCGTGGTGAGGAATACATGAAGGCAACGATTGCTAAAGATCCCGCTAAGACCACTAACGATTCATATATTGAAATCTATCGTCGTCTTCGCGATGGTGATCTTGCGACTGTCGATAACGCCCGTGATTTTGTAAATTCAATCTTTGCGCCGGAACGTTACGACCTGTCAGAAATCGGTCGCCATCATTTCAACAATCGTTTCGGCATTCCAACTGATAAAAAGGCTACCGATATAAGAGGCGTCACTACTGACGATCTTAAACTCATCTTAAAATATATCGTTGAGAGTAATCACGATGCCTCTGCACTTCCTGATGATATTGACCACTTAGGTTTTCGGCGGGTACGTTACTTCGGCGAAATGTTGCAACAACGGGTGCGGGTAGGTATGACTCGCATGAAGCGAAACATCCAAGACCGGATGTCCACTATCGAGGCAGAGACTTCACTACCGATGCAAATCATCAACCCGCGACCACTTCAAGCCGCGATTAAAGAATTCTTCACTACCAACCAGCTCTCACAGTTTTCTCAGCAACAGAACATTCTCGCCGAGGTAGAACACCTACGTACGCTCTCAGCGCTTGGTCCTGGTGGTCTTACTCGCGAACGCGCTGGTTTTGAAGTTCGCGATGTACACCCATCTCACTATGGTCGTTTGTGTCCGATCCACACTCCAGAAGGTCCGAACATCGGTCTGATTCTTCGTCTTTCGATGTACTCTCGGGTCAACCGTTTTGGTATCATCGAGACACCGTACATTAAAGTCGTCAAAGGTAAGGTGACTGACGAAGTGATCTACTTTAACGCTCACGAGGAGGAACACTTTACTATTGCCCACGCGGCAGTGGAGATTGACGATAAAGGAAAGATCAAAACTGAGTTTGTAGAAGCAAGAAAAAAGGGTGAACCACGAGTGGTATCACGTGAAGATGTGGAATACATGGATATTGCGACCAACCAACCATTCTCAGTTGCGACCTCAATGATTCCTTTCCTCAATCATGACGACGCCAACCGTACTCTTATGGGTTCAAACATGCAGAAGCAAGCAACACCCTGTATCGTCCAGGAGGCTCCGATTGTGGCTACTGGTGTTGAAGGAATGTGCGCTAAAGACACAGGCCGAGTAATTTTTGCGGCGGAAGCGGGCGAAGTATTGGAAGTAGACGCAAAGAAGATTGTAGTAAAGAACAAAGAAGGAAAGGAAAAGAAATACCCACTCACTTCTTTTCAACGTACTAATGACTTCTCAGCTTTCTACCACCGTCCTTCAGTATCGCTAGGACAAAAAGTAAAGCGTGGAGATCTCCTAGCTGACACCTCTTCGACTGACAATGGACAGATCGCGGTTGGGCAAAACGCACTGGTGGCTTTTATGAGTTGGAATGGTGCCAACTATGAAGACGCGATTATTATCTCTGAGCGCCTGATTAAAAAGAGCAAGTTTTCTACCATCCACCTCGATGAGCTTGAAGTATCTGTTCGTGACACCAAGCTTGGTCCAGAAGTCACCACCCCAGATATTCCTAATGTCTCAGAAATAAAACTCCGTAATCTAGATGAGACTGGCGTAATCCGTATTGGAGCCGAAGTACGACCAGGAGACATCTTGGTTGGTAAGGTAACCCCTAAGGGTGAAACCCAACTGACTCCAGAAGAACGTCTTCTCCGTTCTATCTTCGGTGAAAAAGCTAAGGATGTGAAGGACACCTCACTTCGTCTTGAGGCTGGTAAGCGCGGACGTATTATTGGTGTGAAGATTTTCTCTCGTGAAAATGGAGACCAGCTGGAAAGCGGTGTCATTAAGCGTATTCATATCACGATTGCACAAGTCCGTAATGTCTCTGTCGGTGACAAATTAGCTGGTCGCCATGGAAACAAGGGTGTCATCTCTCGGATCTTACCAGAAGAGGATATGCCTTATACCGAAGATGGTCAGCCGATTGATGTTCTGTTAACTCCACTTGGTGTACCTTCCCGTATGAACCTAGGTCAGATTCTTGAACTTCACCTCGGTATGGCAGCCCACACTCTCGGCTATCAAGCGATTGTGCCACCGTTTGCTGGTGCTTCAGAAGACGACGTAAAAGCTGAGTTGGTCGCAGCAGGACTTCCATCTGATGGCAAAATCCAACTTAGGGACGGTCTCACTGGCGACCCCTTTGCTCAGAAGACGGCCGTTGGATACATGTATATTCTAAAGCTTCACCACATGGTAGAAGACAAAATTCACATGCGTTCGATTGGTCCGTACTCCCTTATTACTCAACAGCCACTTGGTGGAAAGGCGCAAGTCGGTGGACAGCGCTTTGGAGAAATGGAAGTGTGGGCGCTCCTTGGTTATGGTGCTGCTTATACTTTGCGGGAAATGCTTACTATTAAATCTGACGATATCGTTGGACGCAGTGCCGCTTTCGACGCCATTGTCCGGGGTGAAAAAATTTCTCACCCGCACACTCCAGCCGCCTTCAATGTACTGCTTAATCAGCTTAAAGGGCTCGCACTAGATGTGAGGCTTGATAAAGAGACGCAGGCTCGAAGTAATTATGAGAACGCCTAATCCCTTGTAATATGTCTACTGAAACATTTAATAAGAGCGAAGGCTTTAAGAAGCCCCCTCTGATTCCAACCAACTACAGTGGTGTGAACTTAAAACTGGCTTCACCAGAAACTATTCTCGAATGGTCACATGGTGAAATCACCAAGCCAGAAACTATCAACTATCGAACCCAACGGCCCGAAAAACACGGTTTGTTTGATGAACGTATTTTCGGACCAGTGGAGGACTATGAGTGTTCTTGTAAGAAGTATCGTGGTATCCGTTACAAGGGAATTGTATGTGAAAAGTGTGGAGTGGAAATCACTCGCGCGATTGTACGTCGCGAACGGATGGGTCACATTGACCTCTGTGTCCCTGTCTCTCATATCTGGTTCTTGCGTGGTGTGCCAAGTCGAATTGCCATGATCTTAGGAATCACCGCCTCATCGGTTGAAAAGGTGGTTTACTTCGCTGGTTATATTGTGACGAAAGTGAGTGAGGCTGACCGAGCTCGTATCTTGGCTGAACTTGATACTGAATTTAAGACTAAGGTAAAAGCCCTAGCCAACGAAGAAGCGCGGGATGCACTCAAGAGTCGGATGGATGAGATCCGTAAAGAAATTGAAAGTGTGAAGTTAGGTGTTGTGCTTGATGAAGCTACTTTCCACAAGTTTTCCATTAAATATTCGACTCTCTTTGAGGCTCGTATCGGGGCTGAAGCAATCTACGAGCTGTTTAAGAATATCGATCTAGTAAAACTTATCGACCAACTGGAACATGATTACACCAAGGCAGGTGCTATGGAGCGAGCTAAACTCGATAAACGTCTAGCGCTTATCCGAGGTATGCAGAATTCTGGCGTCCGTCCTGAATGGCTTTTCCTCACTCGCTTGCCGGTGGTACCGCCAGCCATCCGACCGATGGTGGCTCTCGAAGGCGGTCGTCATGCTTCATCTGACCTCAACGACCTCTATCGTCGCGTGATCAACCGTAATAATCGTCTTAAGAAGCTCATCGACATCATGGCGCCGGATGTTATCTTGCGAAACGAAAAGCGTATTTTGCAGGAAGCAGTTGATGCCCTTATCGATAATTCTATCCGTCACGGCGGTGGCGCTTACTCTGTCATGAGTCAGGCTCAACGACGTCCTCTTAAATCTCTCTCTGACTATCTCAAGAGTAAACAAGGTTACTTCCGCCAAAACTTACTCGGTAAGCGCGTGGACTACTCTGGACGTTCAGTGATTGTGATCGGGCCTGAACTCGCACTCGACCAATGTGGTCTTCCAAAACACATGGCACTAGAGCTCTTCCGCCCATTTGTGGTGGCTGAACTCCTCAAACAAGAACTAGCCTACAACATCCGCGGTGCTGGCCGTTTAATTGAAGACGGGGTGCCAGAAGTGTGGGCGATTCTTGAAAATGTAATCCGCCATAAGCACGTTCTACTCAACCGAGCGCCAACCCTGCACCGTCAAGGTATTCAAGCCTTCCGTCCAGTACTTATTGAAGGTAATGCCATCCAAGTACACCCATTGGTGTGTCGCGCGTTCAATGCCGACTTCGACGGTGACCAGATGGCGGTACACGTACCACTTTCAGATGAGGCGCAACTTGAAGCCAAAGAAATCATCTCAGCTAACCACAACATTCTAAAACCTGGTTCTTCTGAGCCAGTAGTATCTGAAAAACTGCTTGATATGGCACTCGGTGCTTACTGGATGACTAAGGTAGTTGAAGGTGCTAAGGGTGAAGGCAAATACTTTGCTTCACCTAACGACGCTATCAATGCCTATGATTATGATGTGATTGACTTCCGCGCCAGAGTAAAGGTGATGGCTACCGATACCGAAAAGTACCGGCAATTTAATGGACAAATCTTCGAGACTACAGTTGGTCGACTTCTTTTCAACTCGGTTTTGCCTAGTGACCACCTGTTCATTAATGATGTGGTAGTCCAAAAGACACTTTTCCAAATCATCATTGACGTGATTGACGACCGTGGTACAGAGGCTGTTCCTCCAATTGTTGATAGACTCAAAAAATTTGGTTTCAAGTACGCCACTGTGTCTGGTACCACTTGGGGTATTGATGAAGTAGTGGTGCCAAAACAAAAACCGGCTATCATTGCAAAATCTCGCGATGAGGAACGCCAAGTTATTGATCACTATGACGAAGGTCTACTATCTCGCGACGAGCGACGTCGGATGATTGTTGAAATCTGGCACCGAGCCAAGACTGAAATCGAAAAAGTTTTGCCAGAAACACTAAGCGAAACTGGTTCAGCCTACGAAATGTGGAAGTCAGGGGCTCGTGGTTCACTCGGGCAGATCGCCCAGATGGCCGGTATGAAAGGTCTTATTGTTAATACTAGAGGTGAGACACTAGAAACCCCAGTTATCTCATCTATGAAAGAAGGTTTGACTCCGATTGAATACTTCAACACCACTCACGGTTCACGTAAGGGTTTGGCGGACACTGCGCTGCAGACTGCTAAAGCAGGTTACCTTACTCGTCGACTCTTCGTAGTAGCTCAAGACGCTATTGTGACTGAAGGTGATTGTAAGACCAAGATAGGAATTGCGATTAATCGCATCTCCGCTTCTGGTATCGAAATCTCTTTTGCAAAAGCTATTAAGGGCCGTATCTTGGCGGAAGACGCCGTTGATACCAAGGGTAATGTTCTCTTCAAAAAGGGGCATCTACTTTCCCGTCGCGATGCTATAGCAGTAGAAGAAACTACTTGTGAATCTGTTGTAGTGCGTTCTCCGATGACTTGTAAGACACTACGAGGTGTTTGTCAGCAGTGTTATGGTATTGATCTCACCACTAATCGCTTGGTTGATGTTGGTGAAGCTGTCGGTACTGTGGCAGCTCAAGCGATTGGTGAGCCGGGTACCCAGCTAACAATGAACACGAAACACGCTGGTGGAGCGGCGTCAGTCGGCGGAGACGTAACTCAGGGTCTTCCTCGGGTAGAAGAAGTTTTTGAGAAACGCCAACCTAAAATCCCAGCCGTAGTATCTAAATGTGAAGGTCTAGTGACTGACATCGTTACCTCCGGCCGTGAAAAGATTGTGGTGGTGGCTCCAGACATGAACGCCAAGGGCGCACCAAAGAAGAAAGACAATATCGAGTACGCTGTCCACTACCGTCGGGTGGTGACAGTATCAAAAGGCGACACCGTCATTTCAGGCCAACTCCTAACCGACGGGTCAGCCCACTTGCCAGAACTCTTTAAGTTTGGTGGTCAAGAGGTGACTCAGGATTACATCATTTCTGAAGTAAATAAGATTTACGAACTTCAAGGTGTGACCATTGCGCGCAAGCACATTGAACTTATCGTAAAGCAGATGATGTCTCGTATGAAGATTACTTCTCGTGGCGAAAGTCGCTTTACTATCGGTGAAGTAGTCGAAGAATGGATTATGGTAGAGGAGAATGAGAAAATCAAGGCCGAAGGTAAAGAGCTCGCCAAGGGCGATCGTCTCATTCTTGGTATTACCGAAACTTCTCTTACTCGAAAGAGTTTCCTCTCAGCCGCATCTTTCCAGAACACCACTCGTGTCCTCATCAATGCCGCTGTGAAGGGAAGCCAAGACAACCTTTCTGGACTCATGGAAAACGTCATCATCGGAAAACTCATCCCAGCTGGCTCCGGCTTTAAGGGGAGTGAGAAGTACGACATGATCGCTGACATGCAAGCAAAGCAATAGTAGCGAAAAACAAAAGGCCGGCGCAAAGCGCCGGCCTTTTGTGTTAGGGTAGGTGTTGTTGTCCGGCGGAGGCTGCAGCAATACCTCGCACCCCAAGAGTATTTACAACAGCTTCGCCGAAAGGGCACCATACACGTTCAATTTTTCAAGGAGAAAAAACTAGCGATTAATCGCTAGTTTTTTCTGCTCCTGCGCAATGTCTCGCTCGGCGTCACACCAAGCTCCGCCTATAAATAAACGAAACCCCACACAAGCGCATGGGGCTTCTGGGGGTTTGGGTTTTAGCACTCACGTGCCCATAGTTCATCTTTAGTCCAGTCCCAGACCCGTTGTTCGTCGGTGAGGATCGAGAATTGAATAAAAGGAACGTTTTCCTGGGTGTTCATGCCAGAAGAATGAAAAATCCGCACAGTGAAATCATTAACCTTCTCAACTCCAGAGATGGTAACAAGTTTGTCACCATACACCTTGCCGAGACTGTGCACGTAAGGTTCGTCATCAACCCATACCTGGTCGCCAGGCTGAAGTGCCGCACATTCTTCAAAAGTCAGCCACTCATGCCACTTTTGACCTTCCGGCTTTTTCCAGCTGGACCAGTAATTTGAATAGATGAGCAAGTCGCCTTCTTTGAACAGGGTGTGAATGGGAATTGCTCTAAGAACTTCTTGCATTTCTAACCTCCTTATCTTGGTTAAGATGCCTGTACAATATCATTGAAATCCATGTTGTCAATATTTCGGGGTTTTTCATCTAGTCTTGTATACTAGGTGCACATGAGTGACTCGGTGCAGCAGATTAAAGACAGACTAAGTATTCTCGATGTGATTTCTCCGTATGTGGAGTTGCATCGGGCGGGGAAGAACTTTAAAGGGAAGTCGCCGTTTACGGCGGAGAAAACACCGTCATTTTATGTTTCACCTGATCGTGGGATGTACTACTGTTTTTCCACTTCTCAAGGTGGCGACATATTCACTTTTATCCAAGCGATGGAAGGGGTGGACTTTAAAGAGTCACTGAAGATTCTGGCGCAAAAGGCGGGGGTGGAATTAGTGGCAGAGGATCCGAAGAAAAAAACTGAGCGGGAGCGGTGGTATGCTGCGATGCAAGATGCGACGACGTATTATGTTGAACAATTAGATAAGGCTCCAGCAGCTGGTGAGTATCTCGAAGATCGCGGTGTCACAAAAGCGACATTGCAAAAATGGCAAATCGGTTTTGCTCCAGGGCCGCCCCAACACGGTTGGCGGATGGTGAAAGAACATCTTGAGGACAAGAGTTACACCAAAGACGAACTTTTTAGGGTCGGGTTAATTAAAGGTGCGGATGGAGGCAAAGAACCGTTTGATGTCTTTCGGGATCGCATCATGTTCCCGTTGTTTGATCAAAATGGGAAAGTGGTCGCTTTTTCGGGGCGCATTTTGCATCCTGATGAGAAGTCACCAAAGTATGTAAACTCTCCTGAGACCGAACTATACAAAAAATCTGAGTTACTCTTTGGTTATGACAAAGCTAAGCATGGGATTCGCCAGCTCAACTTTTCGCTTATTGTAGAAGGACAGTTTGATGTCGTGATGGCGCACCAAGCTGGCTATGCTAATGCTGTGGCGGTATCTGGCACAGCCCTCACTTTGCATCATGTGCAACTTTTAGAACGTCTTTCCGATCGAGTGGTGCTTGCGCTTGACGCCGATCGCGCTGGTATCGCCGCCATGAAACGGGCAGCTGAGCTTATGCTCAAGCGGGGAATTGATGTGAAGGTGGCCGAGCTACCGCTCGGTAAAGATCCGGCGGATATTATTAAAACCGATCCACTGGAGTTCAAACATATTGTCGGAAAGTCGGTCCACGTGATAGATTTTTTGCTTCATGTCCTCACTCGCGAAGAGAGTGATGAACGTACTCTCAAGCGTCGTACTCGTACCGAGATACTCCCGTTCCTCTTATTGCTGCCTGATAGAATCGACCAAGAACATTTTGTGAGCGTGGTGGCGACAGCTATCCAGAGCACTACCGACGCCGTGCGCTTCGAATTAGAGCACCTACGGGAAAGTGCGAAGGGTGGCCCTTTGTCCCATAATGAATTGGTGGATGCGGTTGTGAAGAACGCGGCAGATAAGTCTGACGCTGTACATAACGTTAGGATTTTTCTTGAAGCGGCGACGGAAGTAACTGAGGCTAAACTGGCAGCCTTTATAAAAAATGAAGTAGCTAAGCTTATGGTTGAAGAGAAGGAAGTTGAGCCTATCTCAGGATCTGAACTGGCTGGTGTGACCTTCATCCTCGAACAACAATTTTCCAAACTACCCGCGCTAGCGATAGAAGAAGAGGTGCTCTCAAGACTTAACCATTTTCGTACTGGTCTAATCCGTCGCGCCCTCACTGAACAGCGCAAACTTCTCCAAGAAGCCGAAGCCATGAATGACGACGAGATGCTCCTGTCTATTCTAGAATCAATAAGAATCCACGAAGCCAAACTAAAACAACCCCCGTACACCATTGAGTCATTTAAATCGTAAAATAGAAAGTAAATGTACCTGTTAACAGGTACATTTCGGGTCGATTATTTTGTATATAAAACGAAACCCCACACAAGCGCATGGGGCTCGTTGTGGGGCGAATGCAGCTATATTTTTCTTAGGCTGGTTAGGCCGTAGAAGAGGAACGGCAGGCACAGGGCCCAGGTGGCACACCAAGCCACGGCTGACCAGCCTGCTTCGACTGCCGCCGGCCAATCAGCCAGAGGGATGACGATCCCTGCGAAGAGGCAAGCCAGGATCCCGGCCGTATAAACTCGGGCGTTGTGGCTGCCAAAAAAGAACGACTTCATTTGGTTTCTCCCAGTTGCTTCATTTACCATTATACACTTATAATCAAAAAAGTCAAGCACACTGAAATTGGCGTTGTGTAGACTAGACTTTTGTGCGTTTTTCTGTATAGTTGTCAGCATTATGGCAACCAAGAAGGCCACAAAGAAAGTTGTCAAAAAAGCGGTGAAAAAACCCGTAAAACCAATAAAAAAAGCACCCGCGAAGAAGGCTACTGCAGCCAAAAAGCCGGTCGCAAAAAAGGCTGTCGCCAAGAAGACGTCAGCACAAAAAAGTAGTAAGAAGCCAGTTAAAAAAGTCCTCAAAAAGAGCGCTCCTAAAAAAGCGCTGAAAGCTGTACCTAAAAAAGCCGGAGCAAAGAAAGTAGTGACCAAAAAGCCGGTTAAGAAAGTTGCTGCTAAGAAGGTTGTAAAGCCAGTCGTAAAGAAGTTAGCACCGAAGAAAAAAGAAGAACCAAAGAAGCCGCTTACCCGAGCTGAAAAACTACTTGAAGCTAAGGCAGCTGATTTGATGCAAATGGGGAAGACTCGCGGTTATGTCACTCACGATGAACTCTTGCGATCATTTCCAGAAATTGAAAAAGATGTGAATTTCCTCGATGTCCTCTACGAAAGATTTGCGGTGGCAGGGATTGATGTTCTGGCTAGCGGCGGCATGCTAGGGGATGATCCTAGTGACGCTATTTTGGCCCAGAAAAATGCTTTTAAGCGTAGCGACTCTAGCTATGACTCGATTCAGATGTACTTGCGTGAGATTGGCCAGTACCCACTTCTAAACGCGCACGAGG
Organism: Patescibacteria group bacterium; assembly: GCA_038061715.1. GTDB lineage: Bacteria > Patescibacteriota > Minisyncoccia > Phycocordibacterales > UBA918 > OLB19. The sequence goes on along the minus strand of JBBTYP010000016.1, from coordinate 21,793 downwards.
AGCGCGTACTAGCTAAGCGCATTCTTGATGGTGATGACGAGGCTCGCAACCTACTAGCTCGAGCTAACTTGCGTCTCGTAGTATCTATCGCTAAGAAATATGTCGGACGTTCACCAGACCTTACTTTGCTCGACCTTATCCAAGAAGGGAACCTCGGTCTCTTCAAGGCGGTCGATAAATTCGACTTCACTAAAGGCTTCAAGTTTTCTACCTATGCGACTTGGTGGATTCGCCAGGCCATCACTCGGGCGCTAGCCGATCAGTCACGTACTATCCGCATTCCGGTGCACATGGTGGAGACGATGGCAAAATACAAACAAGTGTCTCGCCGTCTGTCGCAAGACTTTGGTCGTGACCCAATGCCAGAGGAAATTGCTACGGAAATGAATGTAGAGGTAGAGAAGATCTATCAGATTGAAAAGATTTCTCAAGACACCATTTCACTCGAGCTCCCCGTTGGGGATGACGATGATCGTTCTCGTCTTTCAGACTTTATTTCCGACGATAAAATTATCTCACCTGACCAAGAAGTAGCACACAGTATTTTGACCGATCAAATTATGGAAATTCTCGACACCTTGTCTGATAAGGAACGAAAAATTCTCGAAATGCGTCATGGACTGCTTGATGGTACGTATCACACACTCGAAGAAGTAGGAAAGGAATTTGGCGTCACCCGCGAACGTATCCGTCAGATCGAAGCCAAGGCTTTAGAAAAGATCAGACAGCACGATAAAGCTCGCCGTTTGAAATCGTATTAAATAGCGACCTGCGTCGTTGGCCTGCAGAAAAAGCCGTTCAATGTACACTTGTACACCTCACGGCTTTTTCTTTGTCCGCCTCGCATCTCATCTATTTAATCCAATTTCAATAACAGGTACAGGTTTAGGGAGTTCGGTGTGATGCCGAGAGAGACATTGCGCAGAAGCAGAAAACCTACCGATTAATCGGTAGGTTTTCTGCTTCGAGCATAGCGGCATTTTCTGTGGGAGAAAATGAACGCGTGTCGAGCGAGGTATTGCACCGAACTTCTGGAGTCTGTATATAAAACGAAACCCCGCACGACAAGCGATTGGGGAATCGCGCCGTTGCGGGGCTATGATGTGATGTAATCCTTGATGGACACGATGATGGTTGTTGCGCCAATCAGGCAACGAAAACCAATCCAAATAATTTGAGTCCTGGTTAAGGGGTTGTTGTACTCAACGAAATCCTTGCGAGCATCATGAAGCACAATAGCTCCAAGACCCACAAAGACAATAAGCATCAAGAATGCAGACATGACATGGAACTCCTCAGGAACAGTACTTATATTATACATATTATATAATAAAAGTCAATGATTTGGCACAATCTGCTATACTTCTGGTATGAGTACTACTAAAGGTGATCAGGGGGCGTTTAATGAAGCTTATAAGGCGTTAAATGCGGCTCAGCGGGAGGCGGTTGATTCGATTGAGGGGCCGGTGATGGTGATTGCGGGGCCAGGGACGGGGAAGACGCAGATTCTTACGTTGCGGATTGCGAACATACTACAAAAAACTGATTCAAAGCCGGGAAATGTTTTGGCACTGACTTTTACTGAAAGTGGCGCAAGTAATATGCGCGAGCGCCTTACCAGTCTCATTGGCGAGGCGGCTTATGATGTCGCTATCTATACCTTCCACGGTTTTGCGGATTCTTTGATTCAAAAATATCCTGAAGCTTATCCGGCTATCATTGGCGGCAGGCCAGCCTCGGAGATCGAGCGAGTGCAAATAATTGAAGCGATTTTAAATGACACAAGCTTTAAGGCGTTGCGACCAAGTGGCGACCCGGCCTTTTATGTTAAGCCAATCCTTGTCGCAATTCAGACACTTAAACAAGAATATATTTCACCAGACAAATTGGCGGAGTCGGTAAATATTCAAGAGCAGTCACTAGAGGGAATTGAACAGTACCACGAGAAGGGTGCGCACAAAGGTAAAGAGCGGGGCGAGTATAAAGACGCAGTGAAGTACTTGGAGCGCAATCGTGAATTGTTGCAAGCCTATCGGATGTATGAATCAGCGCTTCGCGCCGACAAGCTCTATGATTTTGACGATATGATCATAAAGACTGTCGAAGCGCTGACAGCTAATGAGGATATGTTGCGTGACCTGCAAGAGCAGTTTCATTATGTATTGGCAGATGAACATCAAGATGTGAACGGTTCGCAAAATAAGATTTTGGAACTGTTAGTGAATTTTCATGAGCAGCCGAATCTATTTGTCGTGGGGGACGAGAAGCAGGCGATTTATCGCTTCCAAGGCGCATCGCTCGATAACTTTCTCTATTTTGAAAGCACTTTTGGTGAAACCAAAACCATCTCACTTACCGATAATTACCGCTCAGGGCAAGTGATTCTTGATGCAGCCCACGACTTGATTAAGACCGACGATGCGGTGCTGTCGCCACTACGCGTGCCGCTTGAAGCCAGTGCGGTGAAAGAAAGTGTGGTTGAACATTTTGAATTCTCGCATGAAGCAATCGAGGATAGTTTCGTGGTGGACTCAATCAAGCGGTCGATTGAGAGTGGAACTACACCCGATGAGATGGTGGTGATTGTTCGGACCAATCGCGAAGTTGAACACTTTGCAGCGCTTTTGCGCAAACAGGGTATTGCAGCCCAGCCCTCGGCTGATAGCGATATCCTTGAGCATCCAGTGACACAAGGGGTGCTGAAGTTGCTTAAGGCAGTGACGGAGCCGGGCGAGGAAACTCACCTTGTTTATTTGCTTCATGAACCATATTTCAATATAGCGGTTGGCGATTTAGCTAAAGTGTTGCGAGCTTTTAATCGGGCTTTGCCACTTTCGGTATTACTTAGAAACGAAACTCTGCTTAAAGACTGCGGGGTAGAAGATACTGCGCCAATATTGGCAATGACTAAGCTGATTGATTCTATTCGCGAGCGTTCACTTACTATGGCGCCACATAGACTACTCGAAGCGCTTTTGGAGGAAAGTGGACTAACGGCCCATGTCTTAGCTTCCGATCCGTTTGAGGGGGTGCGAGTAGTGCGGCGTTTGTATGACGAAGTGGAAGGTATGGTGCGGCGCGGGGAGGTGAAAAATCTGTCTGATGTGGTACGCCGCTTCGCGCTTCATACCGAGTATGGGATTGGCCTGACAGCACCATTTATCCCGTCAGGTCACTTGTCGGTGCAGGTTATGACGGCTCATAAGTCTAAAGGGTTGGAGTTTGCGGAGGTGTATGTGCCGCATACGACTGATCGGACGTGGGGTAATAAGAAAAGTCGCGACTTGTTCAAGCTACCTTTAGTAAAACACGAAATCGGAGAATTTGATGTAGCGGAGGACGACGAAAGGCGGCTCTTATATGTAGCAATGACACGTGCTAAAGGTCGACTGGTCCTCACAGAGGCGACGCTAAACGTCGAGGGTAAAGAACAGACCACTTCGCGTTTCTTAAGTGGACTTGATAGTGTGCTTTTGACAGCCGGAGACGGCGAAAAGTTTACCGAACAGTTCTCACCAGTTCAGGATTTGAAAACTTTAGCACCACTACCAATCACCACTGAAGTTATTTTGGAAACCCTCAGTACTAGAGGTTTCTCTCCGACGGCTTTCAATAACTACCGTAAGAGTCCGTGGGAATATTTTTATCGCAATGTCCTGCAGGTGCCACAAATCAAAACCCCTAGTTTACAGCTAGGATCGGCAGTGCACTTTGTCCTTGATACATTGGTACGACATCACGCTAAGGACAGTCTTGATAGTAACCTTGGTCGGGTGTCTGAACTGCTCAAACAAGGACTTAGTAAAGAAGCTTTGACTGATGAAGAATTTACTCGTCAGCATGAGAAGGGTCTGGATATTTTGATGGCTTATGGGCCACACTTGTTTGAGACCAAAATGGAAGAGAGCAAGACAGAAATGAAGTTTGAAGCGATGTTAGAAACCGGTATCGAGGTGTATCCTTTCTTAAAGTTAAACGGCAACCTCGACCGGGTGGACTTTAAGGACGGACAGATAGTGCGAGTAGTCGACTACAAAACAGGTAAGCCAAAATCACGGGGACAGATTGAAGGAACTACTGCTGACAGTGATGGAGATTACAAACTTCAGTTGACCTTCTATGCTCTGCTCTTGTCGCTGCAAGAGGACTCTAATAAACATTGTCGTACGGGAGTATTGTCGTTTGTTGAACCAGATAGTCATGGGCAGATAAAGGAAGAAACTTTTGTGATTACCGATAAAGAAATTGAGGCCTTGAAGATAGAATTGATACGAGTCACACAGGAGATCTTGGCGGGAGGTGCCTTTACAGCCCCTTGCGACCCCAATAAGTGCCATTATTGTGACTTGGTAGGAGTCTGGCAGATGAAGTAAAAAATGCGGCGGCCCTTTGGGCCGCCGCATTTTTAGATATACTTTTATGGAGTTGTTGTAGCGGTGCTATCTTGTGGGGCAATTCCTCCGTCTAACTGACTGATGAGATTGTCGATAATACTCTTGACTACATCATAGGGCTGAGCACCATTTACTACTGCTTGTTCACTACCTACTACTAAGACAGTGTACGGGGTTCCTTTCGCTCCTAGTCCCAGGACTTCTTCAGTTGATGCTTTGACAGCGTCCTTCATCTGCCCACTTGAAACACAGGCTTGATAGGCCGCTTTGTCGACTCCAGCTTCCGTGGCGAAATCGGGAAGAGTAATCATGTTGGTTGGTTCTTCTAGTTCACGACTAGCAAATATAGCATCAGTAAATTTCCAAAAAGCGGCGCTGCCTCCTAAGCTTCCAACACAAAGAGCCGCTTCACTGATTTTTGGTGAATTGGGATGAAGTTGTTCGAGCGGGAACTGGCGGTATACCCAGGCCACCCGCCCTGTAATTCCGTATTCGTTCATGATCTGAGTTAGAGTCTCATGGTATTGCTTACAGAAAGGACAGTCGTAGTCAGAGTACTCAATCATGAGAATAGGAGCATTAGGATTGCCCTTTATATAATCTGTCTCGTCGACTGTGCGTACAATCCCTGAAATTATGTCCTCTTCACTAATGTTAGTTGGGATTTGTTCAGAATCAGTGTCTCCTTTACCAGTAAAAAATATAGCCAACGCTACCAAGGAAAAACCAATTACAATAGCGATCGGAACAGCGGGATGGCTTCTAGGAGTTTCACGATAAGGGTCCATATTTAGTATCAATCTATTGATAAATAATAAAAAGTATACCACAAGCCTCGTGATATACTCTTTATAATGTCATTGTTAGAAGGAGTACTACTCGGATTGGTTCAAGGTATTACTGAGTTTTTACCAATTTCTTCATCGGGACACTTGGTGCTTATCCACGACTTCATAGCTATTGATACGCCAAATACTCTCGCGCTTGAAGGAATGTTGCATCTGGCCACCACCTTGGCAGTCGTCTTATATTTCTGGTCTGACATTTGGACGCTGTTACAAGCCATGTTGCGTCGGCTCGGGAGGTTGCCCGTAAATAAAAAAGACATCACACTTTTTTACGCGCTGCTACTAGGCACTATCCCAGCTGTCATTCTTGGTTTGGTAATCCAGCCATATATTAGTGGAAACTTACAAAGTACGAATCTCGTGGCGAGCGCCTTATTCGCAGCTTCGATTTTTTTTATGTATGCGGAGTGGCGTTACTATACCCGCTCAGCCAATGAAACCGTAACACCAAAGACAGGACTAATGGTGGGCTTGTTTCAAGCGCTAGCCTTATTGCCTGGTTTCTCTCGGTCAGGAGCGACAATCGCCGGCGGTATGTTGATGGGAATGTCTCGGCTTGAAGCAACCAGGTTTTCGTTTTTGTTAGCGATCCCTATCATGATAGGGGTAAGCGCACGTAATTTGCTCGGACTTATTACCAATGGTGGTAGTGTTGACTGGACACCTGTCTTGGCTGGCTGCTTTGCAGCCTTCGTTTCAGCATTAATTGTGATTCATTCATTTTTATCTTTCATTCGAAGATATACCCTGTGGCCCTTTATTTGGTATGGCCTAATCTTGGCGTGCTTGGTCGGTTACGTCAGCCTCATTTCTTAAAAAAGCGAGTGGGTCATCGTGGCTGTTGTTGCAATATCTTCCCAGTCTGCTGTGTTGAGAGTAATTTCACGATTGCGGGCGCCGTCTTTAAATTTTACATGACCATTTTTGCGGGCGTATTCAAAAACTTGCTTGGTGACTTTCACATCTTGCTCACAATACTTCATCACTTCTTTTATTTTTCCTTCGCGCCACCAGCGGACGGCCTGCAGGCCGTCCGCTGACTTTTTAGCTCCGACTGTCGCTTGGGCCACGCTATCTAGCCGAAGCCGCCTCCCGAGAGCATTTTTAATATCTTCAAGCAGATCAATACTTTTAATAGTAGTGAGGTCGCCTGGATAGTACTTATTTAAAAGGGGAATATCAAAATGATTACTGTTGTAGCCCACGAGTGCATCAGCGCGCTCGATGATTGGCCACAGTTTATGGAGTTCATCGATCGTCACAGTGGTATAGGAATCCGTCTCGCTGTCATAGAGTGAGGCTACAGAAATATCGAGTGCGGCTGGGTCACTAGAACCCACTTCCTGAAAGAGATTCTGCGTTTCCAGGTCAAAGACGACGTACCTCATAAGTGAGGTGATTGTAGCATATATAAATAAAAAGGCCTCCGTACACCTTGCAGTGTACGGAGGTCAGTATTAGTACGAGACTAGTCTAATCTGAAATTTAAGCTTTTGTCACCGCATCCTTGCTCGGAACAGTTGGCTTGGGTGCTTTGACCACAGGAGGAGTGTCCGACTTAATGCTGTCGCGAACGACATTAGCAAGGAGAACATCCACCAATGTACCACCGTTTCCTTCAGCCCCGCCACCATTGACGAGAATGTCAGGAACCAGTTTCATGCCAGACTTGCCGGCATCAGACAGAGCTTGAGCGACCTGAACAATGGCATAGTTGCCAGCGTCCATGGACTCGATCTTCTGCTTGATGACTTTTGCTTCAGCTTCACCAATAGCCAGGGTTTTCCCAGCTTCAGCTTCACCGTTGACGCGAGTCACTTCGGCGTCGGCCGTAGCGTTGATGGTTTTCGCTTCGGCGGCGCCGCCAGCAGTTTTCACCGCTGCCTGTGCGTCGTAATCGGCGATAGCCACCTTCCGTTCAGCGTCTACGACCAGCGCCTGAGTTGAGGCCAGAGCAGTCGCCTGTTCGAGCTTTTGCTTGACCTCTTGCGCTTGGCGCTGGGTTTCGAAGGTAATCTTCTGCTGATCGGCCACCTTGCGGTCGGTGAGAGTCTTCATCAGTTCCTCGGGAGGATTGATGTCGCCAATCAAAGTTTCGACAGCACCGACGTTATATTCGTTCAGTGCTCCAGAAATGGCCGCTTTTGCTTCAGCCTGACGTTCTGAACGTTCCGTGAGGAACATAATCGCGTCTGACTTTTGCGCAGCGTTGCGGAAGTAGTTACCGATGGTTGGCTCGAGTACCTGTGTGACGAGTGCCTCCATACTACCGAAGCGAGCGATAACCTTGGGGGCATCGTTGCGCGGGATATGGATGATCTGCGACACATCGAGGTTGTACGAGAAACCGTCAGACGAACGAACGGTAATGGTCGAAAGCTTCGCATCGAGGTTGTGACTCTCGGTACGACCACTCGCCCAGTTGAGGACGACGTTTGCCGTGGGAACAATCTTCACCTTGTGGGTGTGAGGATTGATAGGATACATGCCAGGGTCGAGCGGGTCAGACCAGACGCCTTTTTGTCCACGCCCGACCAGATTGCCGTGACGGAACCCGTCACCAGTAACATCAACACCTTCTTCGCCGACGTAGGCGACGACAACACCGACGTTTGCAATCGGCACGTTGGTCTGGTCGACCATTTCTACAGTAGCAAAGTACGGGTTGATGAAGTAGCGACCGGCCATAAGCACGGGCACCTGCAGGCCCTTGAAGCCGCCAGCGTCGACAAACGCTTGCGGATCCTGGTACATGTTGTGCCCAGAAACTTCAGAACCAGCAATTTCGCCACTGCGCAGTGGCGTACCTTCTTTTGTGGTGACGATACCGATTTGATTGTCGGGAACGTCAACCACTGCAGCGAAATCGACATTGAACAGAAACGGATTGATGCGGTATTGCCCTTGGGGGACAACCGTCATCTGCGGGCCACGTTGGCCGCCGTTGTCGACGAATGCTTGTCCATCTTGGAACATGTCGCATTCGACCTGTTTACCGATAATGCGACCGCCCGAGAGCGGAGCACCATCGAGCGCTTCAACGATACCGATTTCACCAGGATCGACGACGGTCATGTCGGCGAGCTTGACGGTAAAAATCAGCGAGTTGATACGCCAGGTACCCGGGGCGATGATGCCCATCTGCGGGCCACGTTGGCCTTTGTTCACGAGAAACGCACGAGCGTCCTGGAAGTTGTCGCACTCGACGTCACGACCGACAATGCGGCCGTCGGGCAGCACTTCGCCATCGCATGATTCCACGATACCAATTTTCCCCTGTGGGATGGTGGTGAACTTCACGAGGGTAATAGTGTATTGCCAAGGCCACAAGAACCAGTGTAATCCTGGCGGCAGGGTATCAGCCTGGAAGCCGGCTTCGCCATTGAGCGCCACAATCTTGCCCGGAGGCAGTTCCTTGTGGGAACCAAAGAGGACGAATTTCTTGATAACGGTGCCGATAGAGTCATCGGGCACGTAGACGATACCGAAGATGCGGAAGGTCCATTGATAGAAGCGAACGAATGTAATGACGAGAATTGCAATAACAATCCACGTTACTACTCCCGAAGCGAGTATACTTGTGACAATCTCCACCTAAATTTCCTTTCGAAGAACTGGAGAACGAGCGATTTTGAGGCGAATCCTCAAATTCCTATATTTTATATAGCCAAATTAGATATAAGTCAATATTGAAAAATATCAATAATATTGTCAAATATTATTGATATTTTTAAATATTTTACGTTTAAATTTGCTTTATAATCTCAGAAATCGGACCGCTGTTTTCTTCGCCCGTCTGGAGGTTTTTAAGGGTAAGGGTCTGTGAGGAAACTTCGTCTTCACCGACTACGATTACGTATTTTGAACCACGCTCGGAAGCCTCACTGATTTTCTTACCAACTTTTTTAGTTCCAATATCGGCCGCTGAAGATACACCACTAGAGCGAATTTCCTTAGCGATTTTTTGGGCTTCAAGGTTGTGTTCCTCATCGGTCGGAATGATAGTCACGGTAGGGCCAGGGGCATAGATATCTGATGGAAGGAGATTGTGAGTCTCCAAAAAGTCGCGCATAGTGACGTCACCAAATCCAAAGCCGACTCCCGAGATGGCTTCTTCGCTAAACAAGGCCGTTAGATTATCATAGCGACCACCACCAAGAAGGGAACGGTTGTTTTCCTTGGCGGTATCGCGAAATTCAAAAATTGTTCCAGTGTAATAGTCAAAGCCGCGGGCCAGGCTTTTATTAAAAACGACATTGGTAATACCAAGCTCGGCTAGACCGATCACAACGTCGGTTTGTTCGTCGCTACTGTCGAGCATCATGATGATTTGCTCTACTAAAATACCTTCGCCGACAATGGCTTTCAGTTCTGTCCGGTAAGTTTGAGTATCGATTTTGTCACGACGATCATTGAGGCGAGTGATGGCTACTATGTTTTCCTCATTAACACCCAGTGCCTGATATAGGCGATTCATCAAGGCACGATCATTAATCTGAATCTCAAACATATCAGGCGTGGCACCAAAATCAATCAAACATTGATAAGCGAGCGCAATCATCTCGATATCGGCGGTGTAGTCATTGCTACCGAAGATGTCGCAGTTGAGCTGCCAGTGTTCACGCAAACGGCCGCGTTGCATTCGCTCGTAGCGGAAAAGATTTGGGATAGAATACCAGCGTAATGGAAAAGACAACTCGCGGCGTTTACCCGCGACCATCCGCGCTACAGTCGGGGTCATTTCAGGACGTAGTGTGACTTCTCGGTCACCACGATCAGTGAAAGTGTAGGTCTGTTCGTTTACCAGTTCGGCGTTTTCGGCGCCTTTGGCTTTATATAAATCTGATGGTTCTAGAATAGAAGCGTCGTACCGTTCAAAGCCGAAGCTTTCGGCCGTTTTAGCCCAGGTTTCAAAAATGTACTGCTGTACGGCAGCGTCTTTGGGGTAAAAGTCACGTACGCCCTTATAGGAGTCAGTGGAGAGATATTTATTGCTCATATGATGATTGTATTCGAAAAATCCTTTATTTTCAAACTACTCTCCTGCTACTTCACTAGCCGACAAATTAGGGCGGTTGTTTAGTTCGGACAATCTCGCGTCCATGGCTTTTTGAATGGTGGCTTGGAGCCGATCAGGATTGGGCATACCTTTCGAAGTAAAGTTGGCTTCCATATGTCCGGCGGTCTGGGCGCTGATAGTACCGTAGTTGAAAAAGGTGGCGATTAAGCCTTTAATCGTAAATTCAATATCCTGTAGACGTTCCAAGCGGAAGATGGCGACATTGCGATTGAAGAAGTGAATTTGCTCAACTGAGATAATCCGTCTGTCGGTCACAATCCAGAGATCAAGAAAGTAATGCGTCCACACCACAAAACCACTAAAGACGGAAAAGAGCAGCCAAAGCGTAGTCACGAAAGTAATTTCTGAAGTGTAGGCACTGGTATCTACGGTGAGTACTCCGTACGCTCCAGAGACACCTAAGAAAATGTTGAGGAGAATAATTGGTAAAAGTGCCACTACTAGCACTCCCGCTAGCTCACAAGCGAGAACAAACCAATGTTTTCGGACCACTATTAGGATATCTTCTCCTGGTTCTAAATCTAGACTTTCAAGTAGCATACTAGTTAATTATTACTGAGGTGGTAATAAGGGTGAGTATCATCGGTACCGTGATAATCAGATAGGCAGCATAAGTAGCGGTCGCGACTTTTTTATCACTAGCATAAGCAAACCAGTGGTAAAACAAAATACCAGTGAAAATTACATAAATTAGTAGCGCCACATATAGAAGCAATTGAAAAAAATCTCCGCTTGGGATCGAGCTTGGCATGAAACCAATTTGCGGAAGTGTCAGGGTTGGTGCGGGCACGCTTTCCATAATTCTCTTATTGTAGCACTAAGACGGAATACCGCTCGACATCGTATTGGTCAGTGTGGGTAGTACAAGTGAACTTATGTTCGCGAGCAAGATTGCGGATTGCAAGAGATTGTTCGGGCTCATGTTCGAGCCAAAGCTGGCCGTGGTGCTCTAGGTGCTTGGGAGCTTCTTCAATGATAGCTTGTATTACTTCAAGACCAGCTAAACCGCCTGAAAGAGCAATATAAGGTTCGTGCTCAAGGACATTGTTGTCTGTGCGCTTTAAGTCCATATCGATATAAGGGGGATTAGACAAAATGAAGTGGTAGGTGCCAGAAAAAACTTCAAACAAGTTAGTGTGAGCGACATTGGTGCGGGCAAGATCGATTCCATTTTCGGAAAGATTTTTTTTGATGGTGGGGAGGTGGCTAGCGTCGATTTCGGAGAAATCGACGTGACAGTTTGGCAGGTGTTTTGCGACCGCCACACCAATACAGCCAGAACCAGCACAAAGGTCGAGTATGCGCGGCGCGGCAGCTTCGCCGCCCCGCTTAATCTCCACAATAGCTTTCTCTACCCAAAACTCCGTCTCGGGGCGAGGAATCAATGGCTTTGAATCCAGGCTTATAGTACAACCAAGAAATGGCACATGACCAATGAGATAGCCCAACGGTTCACCTAGGGCAAGTAGACGACAATCGGCGAAAAAAGCTTCGCTTTTTTCGCCCTTATACTTCTCCTCCAAAAGCCACTCAATCTCTTGACTCATATCTTTATGTATTGTATTTTACGCTTAGAAAAGTCGCTCGTCAATGGGAAAGATTTTATGATTAGAGTCACCATAAGAGAAGGTCTCGAAGGCAGGTACTCTATTGAAGTGTCTGAGCCCAAAATCGTGGGTCAACTTACAGATTATATGACAACTCACTATGCTGTCGGATTTTTAAACGGAGTCATATCTGGCCTTGAGCTGAGCGGTGAAGATTTCGAGATAAATTTCAAAATGAGAACAACACAGGAATCTTCTCGTATTGGGTTGGAGTGGTTGCAAGATTACTTAATACGTAGAAAATAGAGAGTGCACAATCCATTTAAGCCGCCAATCAGCAGATTGGCGGCCGTTCTGTTATACTATTTCCCATGTCTACTCCAATGTTAGAAATTAAAAATTTGAGAAAGGTCTACGGCTCAGGTAAAGACCAAAAAGTCGCGGTGGATAATATTTCCCTGACCGTTGAGCGCGGCGCTTTCTTTGGTCTACTTGGTCCCAACGGAGCCGGGAAAAGTACCACCATCCATTGTATTACCGGTATCGCACAACCGACTTCGGGCCAGATTTTGGTTGATGGTGTTGATGTGGTGAAGGATTATAAAAATGCTCGTACTAAGGTGGGGCTTTCACCCCAAGAGTTTAACGTTGATATTTTTGCGACGCCAGAACAACTAATGGATTTTATGGGTGGGTATTACGCCATTCCGCATGATGAGCGATGGAAGCGAATCGATGACTTAATCAAGCGCTTTGATTTAGAGGAACACCGCACTGTGAAATTCCAAAAACTGTCGGGAGGCCTCAAGCGTCGAGCGATGCTTGGTCGCGCTTTGGTGCACACTCCTGACCTGCTGATTCTAGATGAGCCAACTGCCGGAGTCGATGTCGAGCAACGTCGAGACTTATGGGCGTACCTCAAAGAAATGAATGAAGGCGGTAAGACGATTATTCTCACCTCGCACTATCTAGAAGAAATTCAATACCTTTGCAATGAGATTGCGATTATTAATCACGGCAAGATTGTGGCGCAAGGTACCAAAGAAGAATTTATGAAAGACGGTAAGACGGTCGAAGAGCGTTACTTGGAAATTACCCGCGCAGATAATGAAGGAAAAAAATAATATGCATACAAACTGGGTAGGTCTCTATACAATGTTCAGGCGAGAAGTGCAGCGTACTATGCGAGTAGTTGTTCAAACACTACTAGCGCCAGTAATTTCAGCTGCACTCTACCTATTTATTTTTGGAACGGTGATTGGAACTAAAATTGAAGACTTTGCTGGTGTGCCGTACATCTCCTTTGTGTTTCCTGGTATCTTGATGCTTTCAATTGTAAATGCGTCGTTTGCCAGCGCGTCTTCTAACTTGTACTTCATGCGCTTTACCCGTGGGATTGAAGAAATGTTGATTGCGCCATTCTCATACTTTGAAATGCTGGTCGGTTTTGTGGGCAGCGCGGTCGTGCGGTCCCTTATGGTCGCGTTCCTTATTCTGGCGGTCGGAATCTTGTTTGGTGCCGTTTCGCTGGTAAACCCGTTGGCATTTGTCTTCTATATAGCTGCTATCTCAGCCATCTTCGCTATGCTGGGTATTATTGTCGCCCTGTGGGCGGAAGGCTTTGAGCAACTGACGGTGATAAACACATTTGTGATTACGCCGCTGACGTACCTTGGTGGCGTGTTTTACTCAGTGACCTTCTTACCACCACTGGCCGCTACCATTACCTACCTCAATCCGTTCTTTTATTTTGCCGACGGCGTCCGTAGCTCTATGATTGGGTACTCAGAAGCAAATACATTCGCTGGACTCTGTATAATCTTTGCACTAGTACTTGGACTAGGAGGCTTACTCACACATCTATTCAAAATTGGTTGGAAGATTCGCTCGTAAGTTTATCTACACGTAAAGTAAAAATGTAGTGCCATTGGCACGGCATTTTGTTACACTAATGGAAGTATGAAAAAAAATACCAAGCTCTATGAAATCGCGGCTGCACTTTTAGCACCAGGAAAGGGAATTTTGGCGGCGGATGAAAGCGACGCCACAGCACAAAAGCGTCTTGAAATGGTACATCTACCAAACACACCAGAAAACCGCCGTGAGTGGCGCGAGATTATGCTTGGTACAGCTGGTATTGAGGAATATATTTCTGGCGTGATTTTTTACGATTCAACTGTTCGTGATGAAACCAGTGAGGGAATTCCGTTTGCAGATTTACTGCTGGCCCGAGGGATTGTCCCAGGGATTAAAGTAGATCTTGGTGTTAAGGACTTACAAGGTTTTAAGGGCGAAGTAGTTACCCAAGGGCTTGATGATCTTGATAAAAGATTTGCTGAGTATTATGAAATGGGCGCCCGGTTCGCCAAGTGGCGTTGGGTAATCACGATTGACGAAGACGAGTTACCGACCGATGCAGCAATCAGGATTAACGCCCTCATGATGACTCGTTACGCACAGCTAGCACAAGACGCGGGGATTGTCCCAATCGTCGAGCCAGAAGTTATATTTGAAGGTGACCACACGCTTATGAAAGCAGAAATGGTAACTACCCATGCTCTACAGATTCTTTTCCAAACTCTCATGGAGTACAAGGTTGATTTGAGTGGCCTTATACTTAAATCTTCCATGGTCCTAGCTGGAAGCAAGAACTCTGAAGTTTCGACTCCTGAGCAAGTCGCTCAGGCCACTTTGCGTACTTTCCATATGTCAGTCCCGCACGAAGTCGCTGGTATTGTATTTCTGTCAGGTGGACAAACACCAAGGCGTTCAACGGAGAATCTAAATGCCATTGCAAAGATGGGTCCACAACCCTGGCCAATCACTTATTCATTCTCGCGTGCTATTGAAGAACCAATGCTCCGAACCTGGGGAGGAAAGAAAGAAAATGCCGAAGCTTCACAGAAGGCGCTCCTTCAGAACTGCAAAGAAAATTCACTTGCTTCCCAAGGAAAGTTATAGCCAACAGTCTAAATAACAAAAAGTGCCACCTTAAGGTGGCACTTTTTGTTATTTCTTTTGCTTGTAGACGCAGTGAGTCTGAGAGACGGGGTTGAATTTCTTTGCCTCGTACTTTTGACTCGGGTTCTTCTTGTTCTTGTTATTGAAACGAGTGTAATAGGTATGACCTTTACCAACGCCATTTTTGTCGCCCACTGACACCATTTTGATAAGTAAATCCTGTGACATAGTGCGGCGATTGTACCAGAATGGACCCAAAAGGTCAACGCTAGTATTCTTTACTCCAGTGCCTATTTTGCTTGTCAAAATTGCCGATTTTAGTGCGCTGGATATGGTACGCCAGGCCGGTTGTGCCGCACTTGGAGGCAATAGTGGTCGCTAAGGTGCGCATATAGGCGCCTGAGGAGGCGACACAGCGGAAGTGGGCGATGGTGTATTGCGTAGGCAGGGAATAGTCGGTGGCAACGTCTTGCCAGTCGGCTCGCACGTCTTTGCGGCGGAAGTCAGCTCCAAGCTCCTTGCGGGGGTCCGTGACTTCAGGAATAGTGTTAATTTTTTGCAGTGCCGCCGCCGCTACTTCTTGTCGCGGTTTGGTTTCAATCTCAGTCAGTTCAAGTTCGTAAATTTCTGAAGTACGGGTCGGGATTTCAATTTCATCCAATCGACCTTCCAGTGTCCACATGTGAAGAGGTTTGCCCTTTACAGTTTTCGCTGAGAAAAGTGGGTACGAAAATGTGAATTCACCAATGAGAGAGTCCGCTACTTCCGCCAGTTCTATAGTACTGTTAACAGTACTATTAGAGTCAGAATTATTTGTTTTCAACCGACCGAGGACATCTTGTGTGTCAGATGAAATACCAAACAATACGGAGAATTCGTATTCTTTGTCGAGTCCGTGGTAGTCACTTTGTTTCTTACATTCTTCTCCAATCAGCACAAGGAGTTTACCTGAGGCCATTGGATCTAGACGGCCGGCATAGGAGAGAGGGACGTCAGCGAATTCCGGTTGTGTAGCTCGCCACTTCTCGGCACATGAAAGCGGCGTCTCCCCAACTTCCTTTTCTAGTACAACGTATTTGTCCATAATGTGAACATAGTACAGTCAAGTCCAAAAAAAGAAAATAACCGCAAAGTTTTGTTCCTAAAAGTTTTCCATGTACCATCGATGATACATAGAAAAGAGAGATAGTGATACTTTAAAAAGGGGTGCCGCCGAGGTGGGCGTTGTATATCATTAGGAGAATAGCTCCGCCAATCACTAGCAAAATAATTTTCATACGATAATAATTATATACGAAAAAGCCCCGCGATGGACGGGGCTTCCGTCGCCGTGGGGCAAGTAATTAGAGGTTATGACTCCAGTAGTGCCACCCTGGGCTAATCCTGATGGCCGTCTTAAAGGCGACAATCAAGGTGCGTCCCGCCTCTTCGGCATCGTCCCAAAGCTCAGCGAAGTGCTCACGTGCCTTTTCTCGAAATTCGGCACTGATATCAACGCTGTTAACACGAAAATCAGGTCCGGAAAATTTCTCTTGAAAAAACAGGCGGCCTGCTCGGTTCATATCGGTGCCGTAAATAATTGTTGTTTTACCGTACGGCGCCATGAAAACGATGCGTGCAATATGAATATCCTCTTCACGGATGGGGTTGGAGAGACCGAGACGGTCGCACATGGCTTGGACGTTTTTCCGATATTGTTCGGACATGGGAACACTCCTTTTCTGTGGTTAGAGGATTAGCGAAACAATACTATTAAATCGTAATTTGTCAAGCAAAATTGGAGGTTTGCCAGAGTTGGTTGGTTTGGGGGTTGAAGCGGGGGGCGCGGTTACGTCGACTAATTCTGCTTCGGTGAGGAGCAGGCAGGGCTTGGTGAAGGCGTCAGCCTCGGTGGCGGTGGGAGCTTTGACGAAGGCGGCCACACTAGGCACTTCACCTTCGGCTACTAGGTGATTGTAGGTGGTGTCACCATGTTTCCACTGGCGTTTGAAAGGTGAAGAGGCGGCGAAACCCTGGTTCAGTAGGGTGGTTTCCATAATGTACTGATTCGTTTCAGTCGGATGTTCTAAGTAAATGGTGATGGCTTCGCCACTGACGTCGCTCGTAGCATACATATCACCACCGCCATTGATTAAAAAGTGTTTGATATTGTGTGCCAGTAAGTCGTTCTTTAACTTATCAATTAGCCAGCCTTTGCCGTAGCCGCCCAAGTCGACGTTGCCACAGTGCAATATAATTTCTTCTTCAGTAATCTCAAGATCAGTAAGAGGATTACAGACAGTTTGTTTGATTGTCTGATTTAGAGTGAAGGAATAGTTAGCGTCGTAGCCGCGCGCTTCTAGGATATGTCCGACTAGCAGATTAAAAGTACTTTGGCTACGCAAGTATAGCTGCTTCCCGTAATTTAAAAGCACTCGGCACTCTTCGCTTGGATTCCTTAACTCTCGCTCGCGATTTAAAATCGAGATTTGTGAATCAGGACGGAAGCGAGAATAGGCCAGGTTGAAGTTGGAACAAATAAGCTCGAGGCGACCCTTAGTCGCCTCAAGCTCTGCGCTTGAGATATCATCAAAAATCTCAATCCACCAATGAGTGCCAATTGCTTCAAAAGTAAATTGCTTGGACATTTTATTATTGTAATAATTCAGCGTATTTCGTCGTTCGGATGCTACGAAGCTTGAGCGGCTATAGTATTGACGGCGTTATTAAAGGCGTTGGTGGTGAGTGAAGCCCCGGAGACACGAGAGAGACTAACAGCACTTAAATTTTTTCCGATAACTTGGGCTTGATACGAACTAGCAAACCGCTTGGAGTATTTGCTTCTGGAACCTCTAGTGTCAAATGAAAGACTAGCAGAAGTGACAATGTCATTAGAGATAGTAAGAGCTACGTCCATTTGATAAGTACCATCTGGTGTGCGGTAGGATTTTTGGGTGTAGTAGGTTCCATTATTGTAGGTATTGTTATCAATTGGAGCAGGAGGGGTTGGTGCGCTCGGTGCTGGATTTGGTGTAGTGGGAGTCGGTGTAGCTGGGACAGCCACTATTTCTGGCGGTTCAGGTATGTCTTTTGGATTGTCACTTGCCTCGTCGTCACCACCGACTTTATCCTCGATGAAATCAAAAAGTGATGAGGATGTCGCCTTCGCAACGTCAATGACATTTTCACTATTTACTTCAGTTTCCTTCATTACCACAAGGCTAGTAGCTTGGTTTTGGAAAAGGGTAAAGCCGACTCCAACAATAACCAGAGCAATCACGGCAAAAATGTAAGGCATGGTAAAATAGCTGAAATTATTTAGATAAAATGACGTAGTACCAGTATTGTCACTACTAAAAGCAATATACGCATTTATGCCTTATTTTATTTCAAGACCTTTTCATACTGTTCAAAAATTTGTCGATAGTATCGGTATGTATCGGATAGTTTCTGGTTCACTGGTAGCTTTGGCGACTATTTCAATAATTTTAGGATTCATAGGTTTAGTACCTTATAGTGGATTGAGTCAGATTTTTTCTTTAGCTCTAGCGGTATTGGTGGCGCTGGTGGTGAATGTCGCTTTTTCATTGCTGCTGCGTATTTCAGCCAACCATGAGTCGGCTTTGATTACTGCTCTCATTCTATTTTTCCTGACTCTTCCGGAAGAAAATATTTTTGATACTTGGCCATTAGTCGTCGCAGTGACTATCGCGATAGCGTCAAAATATATACTCACGTACAAGAAGCAGCACTTCCTCAACCCAGCAGCGTTTGGTGCTGCCGCTCTCAGTCTCACTGGAATCTATTCGTTTAGTTGGTGGGTTGCCAACCCTGTCTTGTTTGTACCATTGCTAATTTGTGGTGGGTTAGTAGTGATGAAGGTTCGCAGGTGGGTACCAGTACTAGGACTCATCATTGTAGGCTTGGCCATTTACCTGGCCGAGTCTATTAGCTACGGTACGGGCGGCTTTGAGAGTGTCTACACCTTCTTCACCTCGTGGCCAACGCTCTTTTTGGCATTTTATATGTTGACTGAACCTTTCACTATGCCCGCTACCAAAGGCCCACAGTTTCTCTATGGTGGGTTAGTCGGATTTCTTTCTAACACTTCGATGTTTGTCGGAGTGGTTTCTTTTTCTCCAGAGCTAGCCTTGGTGATCGCTAACTTAATTATGATCCCAGCTCGTTTGCGCCAGAAGTTATTTCTCAAATTGGAGACGAAACGACTAATTGCGAAAGATACCTATGAATTTGTTTTTAAAAAGCCCATCGGCTTCAACTTTAAGGCGGGACAGTATTTAGAATGGATGTTGCCACATGGTAAGAGTGATCACAAAGGAGTGCGACGGTATTTCACTATTGCTTCTTCTCCAACTGAAGATGGATTAAGGGTAGCTATGAAAATAGTCAGCCCAGCCAGTAGCTATAAAGAAGCAATCAAAGGTTTAGATATATCACACTCATTAACCGCTAGTCAGCTGGCTGGAGACTTCACCTTACCGCAGTCAAACGAAGGAAAATTTGGTTTTATTGCTGGTGGTATTGGTGTTACGCCGTTTCGTAGCCATATTAAATATATGATCGATAGTGGCAAGCAAGCCGATGTTGTAATGTATTACTGCAATAATACTAGAGAAGAAATTACCTACCAAGATATTTTTGCCGAAGGTGAGCAAGCTTTTGGCTTACAGATTATTAATGTAGTCGCAAAAGAAGAAGTAGAGCTTCCATTTGAAAAAGGCTATGTGACGGCCGACATGTTGGCACGACGCACACCAGATTTTCTAGCGCGCACTTGGTACATTTCTGGTCCACCTGGTATGGTCAATACCTATAAAAAACTTTTGAAAGAAATAGGAGTGAAGGGAAGTAACATCAAGACCGACTTTTTCCCAGGCACGGTTTAACTAAACATCATTGCCATCGCTATTTTCAGCTCACTATTATATGAATAACGCCCGGCTTTAATAGCCGGGCGTCGGGGTTACTTTTTCGTTAAGAGCTCAAACTCGCCTCGCTCCTGGGGAGTGACATAACAAGCCGCGGCCTCCCAAGGATCTCCCCTAGTAAGGCGCAGAAGTGGTCTTGTCGTCCGTATTGGTATGTCCAATTCCCGTTTAAGAGAGCTGACTACGGTTGAGTCACCGTAATTGGGCGGAAGCTGCCGAACTACAAGCTCACCACTTCTCAGTTGAAGCAAAAAAAGCTTCTTCAGGATAAACGAAGTGACTGCGATTAGTTGGTGCTCTTGCCGAAAGTAACGGTGGTTTGGTGTAAATATCTTGAAGTTGCTGCTGGCAATAATCTCACGCGCCGCCGCAAAGTAGTCAGCGGGCGTCATTGGCTTCTCAATCTTCATGTCAGGTACCTCCTTGGGCTATAAAACCCCAATCTGCTCCAAAGTGCAAGCTACCAGTCGATTGATATTAAATTAGTACCCTTCAGATACTCATTGGTTTTACTGAAATGTTTACAGCCGAAAAAACCAGTATAGGCTGAGAATGGTGACGGGTGTGGTGCTTCTAGTACCAAGTGTTTACTAGTATCAATGAGTGACTTCTTGGCTCGCGCATAATTACCCCAGAGTAGAAACACTACCTGCTCCTTTTCAGCTGATATTTTTTTAATGATTGCATCGGTAAAAGTTTCCCAGCCTAAACCTTGGTGTGAGCCTGGCTTACTAGCTTCTACCGTTAGAGTCGCATTGAGGAGAAGAACACCTTGCTTCGCCCAACGCTCGAGATTGCCAGAAGCCGGAATTTCTTTCCCGACGTCGCTCGCGATTTCCTTATAGATATTTTGGAGTGATGGTGGTGGACGAACACCATCTGGAACTGAGAAAGAGAGGCCATGTGCTTGGCCAGGGCCATGGTAAGGGTCCTGCCCAAGTATCACTACTTTGACTTGTTCAAAGGGACAAAGTTCCAATGCATTAAAAACAAGTTTCGGAGGAGGAAAAACTTTGTCGTGCAAATATTTTTCTCGGATAGTTTTGGCCAGTGTCTTAAAGTAGTCTCTTTCAAATTCGTCTTTCAACACTCCTTTCCAACTGTCTGATAGCTTTATTTGCATACTATTAGAATGAAGCAATAAAGAAAATCTCATTTGGGGCGGTAAAGAAGGCGCCGTTACCAGCAACTTTTCCTGAATTTAAATTGCCGTCATCAATTAAGGTGTCAATTTGCTGCATTGCTCCAAGTGGCACCGGTCCGCTATTATCACTCCACAGTGTTTGGGGAGCGTCATCATTCCACATAATATAAAAATTCTGTTTCCCGTCTCCAAATATATTAAAACGAGAACCGATTGAAAGGTGTCCACCCCAAGGATGCTTAAAGCGTTGTAGGTCCTCTCGAAAGTAAGGACCAGACCAATTTGGGACTCCAGGATTTGACCTCAGTGGATCAAAAGTACAGGTGTTGTCGCAATCTGGGGGTAGGGTACCAGTGTCAGCGTAGTAATTTGCTATTGCCTTCTCGAGTTCACGGACTTGCGAAGCGGTTGTTTTGACCTTAGCACTTTCTCGGGCTGAGTTTAGGGCTGCTAGAACAACGGTGGCAAGAATACCAATAATCGAGATTACCACCAACAACTCAATCAAAGTAAAGCCACGGTTTGCTTTCATGTCATTATAATAATACTTCATGTTACTTCTGACATTTCGGGCAATAGTGGGTACCACGACCAGCGCAGCGGATTTTTATTATTGTAGTTTGGCAGCGGGGGCAGGGTGTTCCTTGCTTACCAAAGACTTTAAGAAAATTAGTGAAGTTACCAGCATGCCCATTTATATCGGCAAAATTTTGAAAAGTCGTGCCACCAACCTTGATAGATTCGAGCATGACATCGCGCGCCGCGGCGGCGACTGCCGCCGCTTCTCTCTTAGTAACTGTGTTAGCAATTCGGGTCGGTTTGATTTTCGCCCGCCACAAAGCTTCGTCAACATAAATGTTACCAAGGCCAGCCACGAACGATTGATCTAAT